>NZ_SDLD01000004.1:0-97218 GCF_013096875.1 Geobacillus sp. DSP4a
CGATCGTCTAATTTGTCCTCGAACCGTGGGGCACACGGGGATCGCTCGGTCAACTTCCCATCATGAGATGGGATTACCCGAGAAGCCCCCACCTCTAAGCGAAGCGTAGGTGGTGGGAGTATGTCACTCTGTTCACCCTTTTCGATAGTGTCTGGATCTGCTCGATGAAGTGATCCATTTGGCTCCACCCCTCTGCATAAAATTTATATGTCCTTGACGGACCATTTATATCCCCCTTTGCTAAATTTTCAGCGAAACATTTCCCGAAAATTTTGGATCTTTTATAGTATAATACAGATGACAATGATTTGATGAGTGGGGGGATGGGCATTGAAAAAACGGAAGAAATACGCGGCGGCGAGCGTGTTGTTGGCGTTGGGGCTGCTGGCTCCTTCGTTTGGGCCGACGGCGGTAGGCGCGGAGGATCGGGATGTCGTCAAGCTGCGCATTTTGGAGACTACCGATGTACATATGAATCTCGTTAACTATGATTATTTCAAAGACAGCCCGACGAATGAGTTCGGGCTGTCAAAAACGGCGCGATTGATCGAGCAGGCACGCGCTGAGCAGCCGAATACGCTTCTGTTTGACAACGGAGATTTGATTCAAGGAACGCCGCTTGGCGACTATGTGGCGAAAGTGAAGCCGCTGCAAGATGGCGAAGTGCATCCAGCCGTGAAACTGTTGCATTTGTTGAAGTACGATGCGGCGACAGTGGGAAACCATGAGTTCAACTATGGCTTGGATTTCCTCGATGAGGTGTATGATGATGCCAAGCTGCCGATCGTGAACGCGAATGTGTACCGCGATGACCATGATCAAAATCCAGATAACGATGTCAACTATTTCACGCCGTATCACATTTTAGAGAAAGAAGTCGTTGATGAAGACGGGGAGGCACATACGCTGAAGATCGGTGTCATCGGCTTTGTGCCGCCGCAGATTATGGATTGGGACAAAGCGAATTTGCAAGGGAAAGTGATAGCGAAAGACATTGTGCAGTCGGCACAAAAGTATATTCCAAAAATGAAAGCCGAAGGGGCCGATTTGATCGTCGTGCTGTCGCACTCGGGCATTGAAACCGGCGGAAACAGCCCGAATATGGAAAATGCCTCCTATTATTTGACGCAAATTCCGGGGGTCGACGCCGTGCTGACCGGCCACCAGCATAAAAAATTTCCGGCGCTTCCGGGAACGACGCCTGATTTTCTGGATGGGAACGGTATCAACAATGAAAACGGGACGATCAATGGCGTTCCGGTGACGATGCCAGGTTCGTGGGGCGATACGCTTGGGGTCATTGACTTGACGGTTGAGCAAGTGGATGGGAAATGGAAAGTAACACAGGCAAAAGCCCAGCTTCGCCCGGTGTATGACAAGGCGACGAAAACGCCGTTGGTTGACAGCGATTCGGCCGTTGAGCAGGCCATTCAGGCGGAGCACGAAGCGACGATCCAGTACGTCCGCAGCCCAGTGGGAAAAACTACGAGCCCGATCAACAGCTATTTTGCACTCGTTCAAGATGATCCGTCCGTGCAAATCGTCACGAACGCCCAAAAGTGGTATGTGGAAAAAATGTTAAAAGGGACGCAGTATGAAGGCCTTCCGGTGCTGTCAGCCGGCGCTCCGTTCAAGGCCGGCGGGCGCGGTGGACCGAGCTATTACACGGATATTCCGGCAGGGGAAATCGCCATTAAAAACGTCGCCGATTTGTACTTGTATCCAAACACGGTGTATGCGCTGAAAATTACGGGAGCCGAGTTGAAAGAATGGCTTGAGTGGTCGGCGGGACAATTCAACCAAATCGACCCGAACAAGACAGGCATTCAGCCGCTTGTCAACAACGACTTCCCGACGTACAACTTCGACATTATTGATGGCGTGACGTATGAGATCGATGTTACCGAGCCGGCGAAATACGACAAAAACCAAAATGTGATCAATCCGAAAGCAAACCGCATTAAAAACTTGCGATTCCAAGGCAAACCGGTGACGGCGAAGATGGAATTTATCGTTGCGACGAACAACTATCGGGCGACGACGAACCGGATCATCAATCCGGGCGGGAAAAACACGATTTTGGCCGCGCCGGATGAAAACCGGCAAGTGATCATCGATTATATTCGCGAAAGCGGAACGATCAACCCGTCCGTGGACGGCAACTGGACCTTTGCACCAGTGAAAGGGAAAGCATCGGTGACCGTTTCCTTTGAATCGTCACCGGAAGCACAAAAATATTTGCCGCCAGACAGCCGCATCCGCTATGTGGCGACATTGTCCAACGGGTTTGCCCAATACGAACTTACGCTGTTGTCTTGGAAAGAAACGAAAACAAACCATTCGAAAGAGCTAGAAAAATCTGGACGTTAAGAAGAGGTTGGAAAAATAGCAGGTGATTTAGGAGGCAGGTGATTTCGTATAAAATACTGCTAGTTCCAGCTGTTTCTTAATTAGAACAACCTTGCGGAATCAATCTTCTTTTTCGGCGAAATGCCGCTGATTTGCTCGTGACAGCCGTTTTTTACCGGCCTTTTAGGTGACACGAAAATGTGACTAAAAGTATTTCTGGCGCTACTGCCATTTTTTCCATTTCGAAAATATCGCCTTTTTGACTGACGATGAGAAGAAGATCTTTTACGTTAACGTCATTTCCGAAAGAAGTCTCCCACCTCAAGGAATGTGAAGAGCGATCGATCAATGAGTAGGTGGGAGATGAATTTCGGTTGGCCATCGCCGATGAATATGATCGTCTATGGTTCAAACCGACACCTTTGGAACGAAGGGAAGCGTAAAGGGTTCTTGTTTGTGGCTTACCGTTCAGCGAACACGCACAAGTCGCTTGAAGCCCCTGCCTCTAAGCGAAGCGTAGGTGGTGGGCAGTTCGCTTCTAACAAGGACAGTGAAAAACAGCCGCTTTCGTTGAGCGGGCGGTCATGGAAGGAAAAAAGATGTTCGATTGGGGAAGCGCTGCTTGTCCGACCGGGCGCTACCCATCATCTGCTTTTTCGAAGGCCGGTGGACATCGAGGTTCTTGGGATCATTCGTTTTGGAAAACGGAACGTTTTTGTCACTGTATCGGTGGTGAAGCCACCCACCTTTTGTAACATTGCCCGAAAGCAGTGCCACTGTCCATGGATGATTGTTTGCTAGCTTGGTCAGGAGGGAGACATGTGTTAGGCATTACAAGTTACGGGATGTATTTGCTGGCGTCGATTTTGATGCATGCCACTCCGGGAGTGGATACGATGTATATTATGGGGCGCAGTGTGGCGCAAGGGAGAAAAGCGGGCGTGTATTCGGTGTTGGGCATTTCGACGGGGGTGTTCATTCATACGTTGCTCGCTGCGTTTGGCTTGGCGGTGATTTTGCAGCAGTCGGTTGTCTTATTTACGGCTGTGAAAATCGCTGGCGCAGCGTATTTGGTGTATCTTGGCATCAAAATGATGCGGCAGTCGACGCCGCCAGCGTTGGAGTCCGAGGAACTGGCGCCGATGAAGCTGAAAAAGATTTATTGGCAAGGCGTGACGACGAATGTGATGAATCCGAAAGTGGCGTTGTTTTTCCTTTCCTTTTTGCCGCAATTCATTCAAACGGATCAGCCATACGGCCCGCTCCCGTTTCTGCTGCTCGGCGTTTCGTTCGTGGTGACGAGCACGCTGTGGGGGCTTGGCGTCGTCTATGTGGCTGCGCTGGCGACGAAACGGGTGCGCCAAAACGCGAAAATGGCGCTTCTTGTCAATCGGTTGACGGGGATCGTGTTCATTGGGCTTGGTGTGAAGCTGCTGCAAACGAAAGCGTCGTGAGCGAGGGCGGGCGGCGTCGGAACGCACGATTCTCAGCCGAATGAAAGCGCGGGCGGTGATTCGTGAGGAGGTTGGTTGGAGAAATGGGGGCGGATGACAAAGGAATAGCGGTGATTCTCCTTGTGGCGGGAATCGGGATGTTTCCGTTTGGGATCGTGATCATTAAGCAGCAGTGGGGAAGCATACAAGAAGAAGGAGGGCGTGAGCGGAGAATAGCCTTGTTTTTTGAAATGATCGATCTTTGGTCAACGTGGGTGCTGTTCCTCTCCCTGCTTCTCATATTGGGAGGCGCGGCGCTGTTGTGGAGATGAGCAGAAAAGAGGGCAGCCGCCCTCTTTTTTCTTGCCGCTACGACCGTTCGCTGACGGCGATTTGAATGCCGATCAGCGCGAAGATGGCGCCTTTGAGCCAATGGATTCGCTTGGTGATGGCGGTGTGGGCCGAGAGCCATTGGCGCAGCTTTTCCGCGCCGATGCTCACCAAGGTGAAGACAACGAGCGCCTGCACGAGAAAGATGGCGCCTAATAGAAGCATCTGCCCCGGCACATGGCCGGCTGTTTCGTCGACAAACTGCGGCAAGAGCGCCAAGAAGAAGAGAGACACTTTCGGGTTGAGCACGTTCATGACAATGCCTTTTTTGTACAGCGAGGTGTATGCCATCGGCGTCTGCCGCCCAAAGGCGAGGCCTTCGTCTTGTTCACGGAACGCCTGCCAGGCTAGGTACAGCAAATACGCGGCGCCCGCGTACTTGACGATGGCAAACACCAAGGCGGATTGGTAAATGACGGCCGAGACGCCAAGCGTGGCGGCACTGATATGGACAAGCAGCCCTGTGCACAGCCCGAGCGCGGTGGCGATGCCCGCGTGTTTGCCTTGGGACAGGCTTTGGGCGATGACGAATAAAATGTCTGGGCCCGGGGCGAGTGTCAGCACAATCGCGACGCCTAAAAACGATAAAGCGGTATCCATTTCCATCGAACACACCTCTTTGTTTGTCTATCGTGACGGTTGCTTCTAAATTTCGCGATCTTCCCGTTCGATTCCTTTTTCCTCGGCAAAAATGGGTTCATTTCCTGTTTGACGAACACATCGGCGCGCTTGGAAATAAAGGTGTACAGGGGGAGCAAAGAATGAAACAATTGAAAGTGATGGGGATGGCGTTGCTGCTGTTTTGGGGGTATAGCTCCGCTGCCTCGGCGGACACAGAAATCAAGCCGCCGTCCTCGGTAAAAGAAGTGGTTGCAAAGTTTTCTGAACCGAAAGAAATGGTGGCGAATGAATTAGTCGTCAAATTTAAAGAAGGGGTGACGGAAAAGCAGCGTGAGGCGCTACTGCGTCCGTTCCGAGCCGCCGAGCTCTCATTTATGGACATAGGGAATTTTTCCCTTATTAAAGCACCAAAAGGTATGGATCTGAAGGGGCTGGCTGCGAAACTAGTAAAGCTTCCCGAAATCGAATCGGTGGAGCCCAACTATATCATCGAACGGAACTATACGCCGAGCGATCCAGGATACAGCAAACAGTGGCATTTGAAAAAAATCAACGCCCCAAAGGCGTGGGATACGACAAGGGGCAGGGCAGATTACGGTAGCCGTTGTCGATAATGGGGTGCAGACGAATCATCCGGATTTGGCAGGGAAAATTGTCTCGCCTTATAATGTGGTCACCGGAACGAGATCTGTGCCAGCGGGGGAGCACGGGACGCATGTGGCGGGCATTATTGCCGCTTCGATCAATAAAAAAGGGTCACCGGCGTGGCTCCAAATGTAAAAATCATGCCAGTCAATGTGTTTGAAGGGGAAGGGGCAACAAGCTACGATGTGGCGTACGGAATCGTATATGCAACAGACCAAGGGGCGAATGTGATTAATTTAAGTTTGGGTGCATATGCGGCAACGAATTACGAAGCGGCGGCTGTGCAGTATGCCGCGTCCAAAGGGGCTGTTCTTGTTGCTGCGGCGGGAAATGACCATACATATTTGCCGTCGTATCCTGCCGCGTTCGAGCCGGTTATTGCAGTGAGTGCAACGGATGGTGATGACTTTATCACCGACTTTTCCAACTACGGAAATTATATTGACCTCGCCGCCCCCGGAGTCAACATTTATTCCACGTTTCCGGGAAGTTCCTATTACAGCCTGCCTGGGACATCGATGGCGGCGCCGATCGTATCGGGCACGGCAGCGCTCGTGTTGTCGAAAAATCCGCTGCTGACGCGCGGGGAAGTCGAGAGCATTTTGCGAAAGTCAACCGTCGATCTGGGCGGTAAGGGATGGGACGTGTTTTATGGGTATGGAAGAGTGGATGCCTATAAGGCGGTGCGGAACACGCCTTCGCCGCTGTCTTCGATTTCGGCGGCAGGAACGTTTACAATGAAGGGAAATAACAAGGTTGGGTTTTCGCTGTCCGCCTATAGAAAAGGGCTGAAAGTGACGGCGTACGTAAAAAACAGCAGGGGGTACGCCGTCCGGACGATCGCCAAAAACAAGCTTTGGAACAGCAACCGCATTTCCTTGTCGTGGGACGGCAAACAAGATAACGGCGCATTTGTCGGAAGCGGCGCGTATACGATGGTCGTTCAAGTGTCGAACGGGCGCGAAACGGTGGCGAAAACGAAGCAAATCAAGGTTGTAGACAGCGTGGTTCCGTCTATTCAGCTGTCATCTTCCACTGTATCGTTCTCGCCGAAGGCAAAAGGGAAGGTGTCCATTCCGTTTGCGCTCAACAAAAAGGCAAGCGTCACGGCGCAAGTGTACGATTCGAAAAACAAGCTCGTGAAAACGATTTGGAGCAACAAATGGCTTTCCGGCGGAAAACAGACGCTTGTTTGGGACGGGAAAAATGCGAGCGGAAAGCTGCTGCCTGACGGAACGTACCGGTTGAAACTGTCCGCAGTGGACGACAAAAAACGCAAGGCCGCCGCGCGCAGCCTCTCGGTCGTGATCGATACAAAAGTCGCCTTTAGCGGCGTGTCGCTTGGCCAAACACTGTTTAAAATGGACGGGGTGGCGAAAGCAAGCTTCCGGATGAATCTGAAAGAGCCTCTCGTCGTTTCTGCCTACGTGAAAACAGAAAAAGGAGCCATCAGCAAACAGCTTTTGCGCAATAAAAAATACAACAGCGGTTCTTATACGGTCAGCTGGGACGGAAAAGACAACAAAAACGCCTTTGTCAGTGAAGGAAACTACTATTATACTGTTGAGCTACGTTATTCGTCTATGACCCGTACGGCGATGCGTACATTGATGAGAAGACCTATTCGCTGAAGGCCAATGTGGAAACCAACATCGTGTATGCGAAAAAAGACAAATACAGTGACTACTATTACTTGCTTGCATACAAAGACCGTCTCGGCAATGTTTACGTCTACGGCGTGGACGAAACGGAAGAAACGGGATATGCAGCTTCGTACCGCCTGCAAAAAGAAAACGGAGCCAAAAACGGGTTAAAACGATCCGTGAACTGATCATAAAAGACCGCCTTGCCGATTCGGCATGGGCGGTCTTTATCATTGCGGCTGCTTCTTTTTCTCCAAAAACGCCTTCCCATAGGTTCCGTGGTCGTGGAGCATGGCGTGCTCGACTTGGATCGTGGCATGCTCAATGCCGTATTTTTCCTTCAGCATTTCATTCACCGCCAAAATGACACAAAGCGGCTGGATGTGCTCGCTGACAAACACATGAGCCGACAGCGAGTAATGGTCGGTCGAGATGGCCCATAAATGCATGTCGTGCACGTCTTCGACCCCTTCGATCTGTCGAATGTCGGCGCGGATTTGTTCGAGATCGAACCCATCTGGCACGGCTTCCATTAAGATGAGATACGATTCACGCATAATTTTCGCCCCGCCTGTGAAAATGATGGCGGCGATCACGAGGCTGATGATCGGATCGAACACCGTCCAGCCGGTGAAGTAAATGAGCAGCGCGGACACGATGACGCCGATCGAGCTGATTAAGTCGCCGATGAAATGCCAAAGGGCGCTCTGAACGTTCAAGTTGTCTTCTTCTTTCGTGCTCCGGCTTAAGACGATGGTCAACGTCAAGTTAACGATGAGGCCGATCGCCGCGATTCCGAGCATAAGACGAAAGTTGATCGGTTCAGGATGAAGAAAACGCTGAATGCCTTCCCATAAAATCCACAGCGCAATGACGGCCAACGTCAGCCCGTTCAAAAACGATGTGATGATTTCAAATCGCAAAAAACCGAACGTAAAGCGGCGGTTCGGCGGGCGCGTTGCCATGTAGAGGGCGACCATGCTCAATCCAAGCGCCAATACATCGGATGCCATATGGGCCGAATCGGACAATAAGGCGAGCGAGTTGGAAATCAGTCCGCCAATGATTTCAACGGCGGTGAAAAACATGGTCAACAAAAGCGTCACCCAGAGCGCTTTTTTTGATTCATGTTGCGTTTTGACGTGCGGGAGATGGTGAAAATCGTACAGTGTTGGAGCCATAATGCACCTCCATTATTTATAATAATTATCAACTTATATATATTATAATATAAAAATCAGCCTGTGTGCAAATGAAATTTCGACAGCGAGAAAGAGCGGTTGTTGGAATTTGTCTAAAAATATAGACGAACAATTCAAGGAATGGATCCTGCTGTTGGCGAATAGGAATCAATGTTGTGTATGGCCATCATCTTGCTTCAGAAAGGATGCGATCGAGCTTGATTGCGGCGAATCCGACGGATTTGGAAGTGTATTTGTTTCATGAAGGCAGCTTGCATAAAAGCTACGAGCTGTTTGGTGCCCACGTGATCGATGAGGGCGGAAGGGCCGCCACCCGCTTTTGCGTCTGGGCGCCGCATGCGCGCGACGTGCGCCTGGTCGGCAGCTTTAACGGCTGGGACGGGGCGAAGTTCCGCCTCACCAAAGTGAACGATGAAGGAGTATGGACGATCGTTGTCCCGGAAAACTTGGAAGGGCATTTGTATAAGTATGAGATTGTCACGCCGGATGGGCGGGTGCTGCTGAAAGCGGACCCGTACGCGTTTTGCTCCGAATTGCGCCCCCACACCGCCTCGATTGTCTACGATCTGAAAGGATACCAGTGGAACGATCAGTCTTGGCAGCGGAAGAAGCGGCGAAAGCGGATTTACGAGCAGCCGATGGTCATTTATGAGCTCCATTTCGGTTCGTGGAAGAAAAAGGAAGGTCGTTTTTTGACGTACCGTGAGATGGCCGACGAACTTATCCCGTACGTGCTAGAGCGTGGATTTACGCACATTGAGCTGCTTCCGCTTGTCGAGCATCCGCTCGACCGTTCGTGGGGGTATCAAGGGACCGGCTATTATGCGGTGACAAGCCGCTACGGTGCGCCGCATGATTTCATGTATTTCGTCGACCGCTGCCATCAGGCAGGAATCGGGGTCATTCTCGATTGGGTGCCGGGGCATTTTTGCAAGGACGCCCACGGGTTATATATGTTTGACGGCGCCCCGACGTACGAATATGCGAACGAAAAAGACCGGGAAAATTACGTCTGGGGGACGGCGAATTTTGACTTGGGCAAACCGGAAGTGCGCAGTTTTCTCATCTCCAACGCCTTGTTTTGGCTCGAGTATTACCACGTCGACGGATTCCGCGTCGATGCGGTCGCGAACATGCTGTATTGGCCGAACAACGACCAGCTCTATGAAAACCCGTATGCGGTCGAGTTTTTGCGCAAGTTAAACGAAGCGGTGTTTGCCTATGACCCCAACGTCTTGATGATCGCCGAAGATTCGACCGATTGGCCGCGGGTGACGGCGCCGACGTATGACGGCGGGCTTGGCTTTAACTACAAGTGGAACATGGGCTGGATGAACGACATGCTGAAGTATATGGAAACGCCGCCGCATGAGCGGAAGCATGCACACAATCAAGTCACCTTTTCCCTCCTTTATGCGTATTCAGAAAATTTCATTTTGCCGTTTTCTCATGATGAAGTTGTGCATGGCAAAAAGTCGCTGCTCAACAAAATGCCGGGGTCGTACGAGGAGAAGTTCGCCCAGCTGCGGCTGTTGTACGGCTACATGATGGCCCACCCCGGGAAAAAGTTGTTGTTTATGGGCAACGAATTTGCCCAGTTTGACGAATGGAAGTTTGAGGGAGAGCTCGACTGGGTGCTGTTTGATTTTGAGCTGCACCGGAAGATGGATGAGTATGTCAAGCAATTGATCGCCTGCTACAAGCGGTATAAGCCGTTTTACGAGCTCGACCACGACCCGCAGGGGTTTGAATGGATCGACGTTCATAATGCCGAACAAAGCATTTTCTCGTTCGTCCGCCGCGGGAAAAAAGACGGTGATCTGTTGGTAATTGTTTGCAATTTCACAAATCAAGCGTACGACGACTACAAAGTCGGCGTGCCGCTTTTGGCTCCGTATCGGGAAGTGCTGAACAGCGATGCGGTGGACTTTGGTGGATCAGATCATGTCAATTCGAAGCGGCTTCCGGCGTTCAATGAACCGTTTCATGGAAAGCCGTACCATGTGCGCATGACGATTCCGCCATTTGGCATTTCAATCTTGCGCCCAGTGCAAAAACGAGGGGAGAGAAAGCAAAATGAAGAAGACGTGCATCGCCATGTTATTGGCCGGCGGGCAAGGAAGCCGGCTTCGCTCGCTGACGACAAACATCGCGAAACCGGCCGTGCCGTTCGGCGGGAAGTATCGGATCATTGATTTTACATTGAGCAACTGCACGAATTCCGGCATCGATACGGTCGGCGTGCTGACGCAGTACCAGCCGCTCTTTCTTCACTCGTACATCGGCATCGGAAGCGCGTGGGATTTGGACCGGCGAAACGGCGGGGTCACCGTCCTGCCGCCCTATTCCGTCTCGTCCGGCGTGAAATGGTATGAAGGCACCGCCAACGCGATTTATCAAAATATGAATTATATTGAACAGTACGACCCGGACTACGTGCTCGTGCTGTCCGGCGACCACATTTACAAAATGGACTATCGGCAGATGCTCGACTACCATATCGCCAAACAGGCCGATGTGACGATTTCCGTTATTGAAGTGCCATGGGAAGAAGCGAGCCGGTTTGGCATTATGAATACGAATGACGAGATGCAAATTGTCGAGTTTGCCGAAAAACCGGCGGAGCCAAAGAGCAATTTGGCGTCGATGGGCATTTACATTTTCAATTGGCCGCTGTTGAAAGAATACTTGAAAATCGACAACGCTGACCCGCATTCGTCGCACGATTTCGGCAAAGACATCATCCCGCTTTTGCTTCGCGAACGCAAGCGGCTGTTTGCCTACCCGTTCCAAGGCTACTGGAAAGATGTCGGCACGGTGAAAAGCTTGTGGGAAGCGAACATGGACTTGTTGGATGAGGACAACGAGCTCGACTTGTTCGACCGCTCATGGCGCATTTATTCCGTCAATCCGAATCAGCCGCCGCAATACATTTCCCAGGAGGCGGAAGTGGCGGACTCACTCGTCAATGAAGGGTGCGTCGTCGAAGGGACGGTCAAGCGTTCAGTGCTGTTTCAAGGCGTCCGTATCGGCAAAGGGGCGGTCGTGAAAGAATCGGTCATTATGCCAGGAGCGGCAGTCAGCGAAGGAGCGTATGTCGAGCGGGCGATCGTCACGCCGGATTGCGTCATCCCGACGCATGCCTCGATTGCCCCGGACGAAGACGGCGAGGTGGTGCTCGTGACCGCCGAATGGCTTGCGCAATGGAATGAGGAAACCGCGAGGAAGGATGAAGCGTGATGAACAACAAGATGTTAGGCGTCATTGACGCGACGATGTATATGGAGGCGTTAGCGCCGCTTATCGAACAGCGCTCGATCGCCGCGGTGCCGTTTGCCGGCCGGTATCGGCTCATTGATTTCGTGCTCTCAAGCATGGTTAACTCCGGCATTGAGAGTGTTGCGATTTTTCCGAAATATCAGTACCGTTCGCTCATGGACCATTTAGGGTCAGGGAAAAACTGGGACTTAAACCGAAAGCGGGACGGACTGTTTTTCTTCCCATCGCCGGATTTGCTGTTTTCCGGCGAGCGCCGCGTCGGGGCATTTGCCCACTTCGAGCAGCACATCGACTATTTTTTGCGGAGCCGACAAAAATACGCGATCATTGCGAACGGCTATACGGTATGCAACATCGATTTTGCCGCCGTCTTGAAGCGCCATATCGAAAATGGCTGTGATGTGACCGAAATCCGTCATCGCGGTCGGTCGCTTGAGATGTATTTGCTGGAAACGTCGCTGCTGCTTGACTTGATCGCCGATTACAAAAACCGCGGCTACCGAAGCATCGTCGACGTCGTCCGCGATGGCCGCCATTCACTGTCGATTTGCGATTACGAATACACGGGGTATGCGGCGGTCATCGATTCGGTGGGGCAATATTTCCGCTCAAGCATGGAACTATTGGATCGGAACGTCTGGGAACAGCTCTTTCTCGCGGAGCGGCCGATTTATACGAAAGTGAAAGACGAGCCGCCGACGAAGTACGGGCGGGAAGGGAGCGTAAAGCGCTCGATGATCGCCAACGGCTGCGTCATTGACGGGACGGTGGAAAACAGCGTCTTGTTCCGCTCTGTGAAGATCGGCAAAGGAGCGGTCGTGAAAAACAGCATTATTATGCAAAAGTGCCAAATCGGCGACGGCTGCGTCCTCGATGGCGTCATTATCGATAAAGACGCCAAGGTCGAACCGGGCGTGGTGTTGAAAGGAACGGCTGATCAACCGTTTGTCGTCCGCAAAGGAACGGTGCAGGGGGAGGTCGCCAGCCGATGAACGTGCTATTTGCCGTTTCCGAATGCGCCCCGTTCGCCAAATCGGGGGGATTGGCCGACGTTGCCGGCGCGCTGCCGAAAGAGCTGCGCCGGCTCGGCGTTGACGCCCGTGTCATGCTGCCGAAATATGAGACGATCGCCCGCGAATGGAAAGAGAAGATGAACAAAACGGCGGAGTTCACCGTGCCGGTCGGGTGGCGCCGCCAATATGCCGGCGTGGAGGAGCTCGAGCACGACGGGGTCATCTATTACTTCATCGACAACGAGTATTACTTCAAACGGCCGCAGCTGTACGGCCATTATGACGACGGTGAGCGGTTTTCTTATTTTTGCCGGGCGGTGCTGGACGCGCTGCCGGAGATCGGGTTTCAGCCCGACATCATTCATTGCCATGACTGGCACGCCGGCATGATTCCATTTTTGCTGCGCGAGCAATACCACCATGATCCGTTTTATGCGGATATCCGCACGATGTTTACGATTCACAACTTGCAGTTTCAAGGGCTGTTTCCGCGCGGGATTTTAGAGGATTTGTTGAATTTGGACGGACGGTATTTCACCGTCGACCAGCTCGAGTTTTACGGAAGCGTCAGCTTTATGAAAGGGGCGCTTGTCGCCTCCGATTTGATCACGACGGTGAGTCCGACGTACAAAGAAGAGATTCAAACCGCCTATTACGGCGAGCGGTTGGACGGCTTGCTGCGGGCGCGGCGGGCCGATTTGCTCGGCATCTTAAACGGCATTGACGACGAGTTTTACAACCCGCAAACCGATCCGTTTTTGGCGGCGACCTATAGCGTACATACGCGGGAAAGAAAAAAACTCAACAAGCGCGCTTTGCAGCGGCGGTTCGGTCTGCCAGAGCGGGATGATGCGCCCGTCGTCGCCATGGTGACGCGAATGACGGCGCAAAAAGGGCTCGATTTGGTGACGTGCGTCTTTCATGACCTCATGCAGGAAGACATGCAGCTCGTCGTGCTCGGCACCGGGGATTGGCGCTTTGAACAGTTTTTCTCGCAAATGGCAGCGGCCTATCCGGACAAAGTCGGGGTGTACATCGGCTTTCACGAACCGCTCGCCCATCAAATCTATGCGGGCTCGGACTTGTTTTTAATGCCGTCATTATTTGAACCGTGCGGGTTGAGCCAAATGATCGCGCTTCGGTACGGGACGATTCCGATCGTTCGGGAAACGGGTGGGCTGAACGATACGGTGCAATCGTACAATGAATTTACAGGAGAGGGAAACGGGTTCAGCTTTACGAACTTTAATGCCCATGACATGTTGTACACGATCCGCCGGGCGCTGTCGTTCTACCACCAGCCATCTGTCTGGGAGCGGCTCATGGAGCGGGCGATGCGCGGCGATTACAGCTGGCGCCGTTCAGCGAAAGAGTATGAAAAAGCGTACAAACGGCTGGTCAAAAAAGGGGGAGATGCGCTTGTTCGCCGATAAAGAAACGTTCAAACGGGCGTTTGTGGCGCGGGTCGAGGCGCTGTGCGGCAAACCGTTTGCCGAATCGACGGCGCGCGATCATTATCACGTTCTCGGCCAGATGGTGCGCGAACATATCAGCCGCCATTGGATCACGACGAATGAACGCTACCGGGCGCAACGGTGGAAGCAAGTGTATTATTTGTCGATTGAGTTTTTGTTGGGTCGCCTGCTTGGCAACAATTTGTTAAACCTCGGCGTCCGCTCGGTCGTCGAGGAAGGATTGCGCGAGCTCGGCATTCGCCTCGAAGACGTCGAGGAATGTGAGGCGGACGCCGGGCTCGGAAACGGCGGGCTCGGGCGGCTCGCCGCCTGCTTTTTGGATTCGCTCGCGACGCTCAATTTGCCGGGCCACGGGCACGGCATCCGCTACAAGCATGGGCTGTTTGACCAAAAGATCGTCGACGGTTATCAAGTCGAACTGCCGGAGCAATGGCTGCGCCACGGAAACGTGTGGGAAGTCCGCAAAGAAGAGCTGGCGGTCGAAGTCCGGTTTTGGGGGCGGGTTGAGGTGTCGGAACAAAACGGCCGCCTTGTATTCCGCCATGTCGACAGCGAAAACGTGATGGCGGTGCCGTACGACGTGCCGGTCATCGGCTACGGGACGAACACGGTCAACACGCTCCGGCTTTGGAGCGCCGAACCGGCGAAGACGTTCCCGCTCCATAAAGATGTCATGCAATACAAACGGGAGACCGAAGCCATTTCCGAGTTTTTGTACCCGGACGATACGCATGACGAAGGAAAAATTTTGCGGCTGAAGCAGCAGTATTTTCTCGTCGCTGCCAGCCTCGGCAGCATCACCCGCGCTCATCGCCGCCAGCACGGGAGTTTGCGCCGGCTTCATGAGTATGTCGCCATTCATGTGAACGACACGCATCCGGCGCTCGCGATTCCGGAATTGATGCGCATTTTGCTCGATGAAGAAGGGATGGGCTGGGAAGAGGCGTGGCACATTACGACCCATACGATCGCGTATACGAACCATACGACGTTGTCGGAAGCGCTCGAGAAATGGCCGATCCACTTGTTCCGGCCGCTTTTGCCGCGCATTTATATGATCGTCGAGGAGATCAACGAACGGTTTTGCCGCGAGCTGTGGGAACGCTACCCTGGCGATTGGGGGCGGATTGAACAAATGGCCATCATCGCCCACGGAATGGTGAAAATGGCGCACTTGGCCGTCGTGGCAAGCCATAGCGTCAACGGCGTGGCGAAACTGCATACCGACATTTTGAAACAGCGGGAAATGCGCCTGTTTTACGAATGGGCGCCGCAAAAGTTCAACAATAAGACGAACGGCGTGACGCACCGGCGCTGGCTCTTAAAAGCCAACCCCGAGCTGTCGGCGTTGATTACGGACACGATCGGCCCGCGTTGGATTCATGAGCCGGAAGCGCTTGTGGAACTGGCGCCGCATGCTTCCGATCCGGCGTTTCAAGAGGCGCTCGCCGCCGTCAAGCGGCGGCGCAAAGCGAAGCTCGCCACCCGCATTTATGAGAAGACCGGAATCGGTGTTGACGAGTCGTCGATCTTTGATGTGCAAGTGAAACGGCTGCACGCCTACAAACGGCAACTGTTGAACGTGCTGCACATCATGCATTTGTACAATCGGCTGAAGGAGGATTCACACTTCTCGATTCACCCGCGCACGTTTATCTTCGGGGCGAAGGCGTCGCCGGGCTATTACTACGCCAAGAGGATTATCAAGCTGATCCATTCGGTCGCCGAGAAGGTGAACAACGACAAACGGGTCCATGACCAGTTGAAAGTCATTTTTTTGGAAAACTACCGTGTGTCGCTCGCCGAAGAGATCATCCCGGCCGCCGATGTGAGCGAGCAAATCTCAACCGCCAGCAAAGAAGCGTCCGGGACGGGCAACATGAAGTTTATGATGAACGGAGCGATCACGCTTGGTACACTTGATGGGGCGAACGTCGAAATCGCGGAAGCGGTCGGGAAAGAAAACATGTTTTTGTTCGGGCTGACGGCTGAGGAAGTGCTCAACTACTATGAGCACGGCGGCTACCGGGCGCACGAGTATTACCATCACGACAAGCGGATCAAGCAAGTCGTCGACCAGCTTGTCAACGGCTTTTTCCCGGATGCCGGCGATTACTTTGAACCGATTTACGATTCGCTTTTGACGCAAAATGATGAATATTTTGTGCTGCGCGACTTTGCCGCCTACGCCGAAGAGCATGAGCAGGTGGAAGACGCTTACCGCGATCCGGCGCGCTGGTGGCGGATGAGCGCCGTCAACATCGCCCACTCCGGCTACTTTGCCAGCGACCGGACCGTCGCGGAATACGCGGCTGAGATTTGGGGCATTTCGCCGTCGATGTAAAGCCCGGCGGGAAACAGGCGCCCCTAAAGACGAGCGCGGCCGCTTCGAATCATCCCAGAGGCGCAAACGACCAGCCGCTCGCCATCACGAACTTGTCTTTGGCATGATGAACCATTTCCGTCTGAGCCGGTCTGAACGATCGATTCCGCCGTTTCCAAACGCCGGGCTTGGGACGGTTTCCTGTGCGGAGGCAAAACAGCGGCCAAGGAGCGACGGCTTGCAGCGGAAAGAAGTCGGATGTATGACCGTTGCCGGACTGCGGCGGCAACGGCATAAACGGAACGGGGCGCCCTGTTGGAACGCCCCGTTTCGCGTCGGCGGAACCGGCCGGCGTTCGGTTTGAACGCCTGATTTTGTTTCAATCGTCGCCGTCTAGCCAATCGCCGATGCCGCCAAGGATGCTGCCTTCGCCGACCGACCGTCCGCCGGCGCTCGGAGCGGCGGCAAGCACGCGGTCAGCGAGCCGGCTGAACGGGAGCGACTGCACCCACACCGCCCCGGGGCCGGTGACGGTTGCCAAAAACAACCCTTCCCCGCCGAAAAAGGCGGTTTTGATGTTGCCGACGTATTCAATATCGTAGTCGACGTCCTTCGTCATGGCGACAAGGCAACCGGTGTCAATGCGCAGCTTTTCCCCCGGTTGCAGTTCGCGGCGTTGGATCGTCCCGCCCGCGTGCAAAAAGGCGAGGCCGTCGCCTTCCAGCTTTTGCATAATAAACCCTTCCCCGCCGAAAAAGCCGGCCCCGAGCTTGCGTTGAAACTCAATGCCGACGGAAACCCCTTTGGCGGCGCATAAAAACGAGTCTTTTTGGCAGATGAGTTTCTCGCCCAGTTCGCTCAAGTCGACCGGAATGATTTTTCCCGGATACGGAGCGGCAAAGGCGACGCGGCGCTTGCCGCTGCCTTGATTTGTAAACACGGTCATGAACAGACTTTCCCCGGTGAGCAGCCGTTTCCCGGCGCCGACGAGGCGGCCGAGCAGTCCTTTTCCGGCTGAGGAGCCGTCGCCAAAGACCGTTTCCATCGCGATGTCGTCTTCCATCATCATCATGGCGCCCGCTTCCGCAATGACGCTTTCGCGTGGATCGAGTTCGATCTCGACAAACTGCATGTCATCGCCGTACAGCCGGTAATCGATCTCATGTGCGTTCATCATTTCGCCTCCATTCGGATCATATAACGTTCTGCTCTGTACTACGGAAAACGGCATTGGCCCGTTTCACAAAAAAGACCATCTTGCCGATGGCCTTTTTCATGGAGTCGTTTCCCCAAAATGCTGCTGGGACGGTCTTTCATCGTACCGGCGGTAGCTGTCTTTCGATGTATACGGGTCTTTTTCATACGCCGGCAAATCGCCGATGTTCGACATGATGCCTTCGTCATCCAATATGTTTTCCAGCAGCTCATGCTCCCGCGTCGGGTACACACGTACGTGTCTGCCATGCAAATCGACGGCCGCGAAATTTTCCAAATCCTCGACATAGCCGACGTGCTCCTCCGATTCGGCGTATACTTCTCCGTAATAATCAACATTTTTGCCAAGGTCGGACGGCGTGTCCGATGAACCGTAGCGGGCGACTTCCTGCCAAGCGTCTTCGGCGTCATAGGCGACCGATTCGTCGCGGTCGTCAAAATCGAATTTGCCAAACGGCGGCATGAGTACCCCTTCTTCGAGTGGCCGCTTTTGCGAGACGATTTGGTCCGGGCTGTGCTCCCGGCAATAAAGCGTTGTCGGCAACGCCTCAAGCCGCTCGTACGGAATCGGCTGGCCGCATGTGCGGCAAATCCCGTACGTGCCGTCATCGATGGCTTTCAGCGCCCGCTCGATCTCGCGGAATTCGCGCTCTGTATGGTCGTCCAACGCCAAATCTTTTTCCCGCTCATACAGTTCGGTCGCCTCATCGGCGGGATGGTTGTCGTAGCTTGCCAGCTCGCCGACCGCATCGTGGGCGTGGCTGCGCGTCATGCCGAAATGGTCGTTTTGATTCAGCCGGTCTTCAATGTCCCGCTTCATCTCAAGCAATGTGGAGCGGAAGGCGGCGAGTTGTTCGTTCGTCAACATCGGTTGCAACCCCTTCCTTGCAGCGTCTGTCTTGCATGGATTCAAACTTGAAAATGTCTGGAGCCTTTCAAACACAGGGAGCGTTTCATCCTTCCGTTGGCGGCGAATGGTTTCGCCGCGGGAGCCTATCTATATGGTGTAGTATGGGCGAAAATCAAAAAAAAACACGGCCGTTTCGACCGTGTTTACAGCCATTGGCCGACAAGCAAGCCGATGGCGAGCAAAAAGCCAAATTGTGTATTCGTTTGCGCTGTGGCCTTCATCGCCGGCATCATCTCCGCCGGTTTCGTTTTACCGATGAATCCGCGCGCCGCGGCCGCTGCTTTTGGCGCGCTCAGCAAGGCGAGCATCGCCCAAAACGGCACGATGCCAAACAGCACAAGCGCCACCGTCCAAAGAAACGCGGCGGCAAACATCATGGCAAGCACGCGGATCGCCCAGTCGCGGCCGACTAAAATGGCGAGCGTTTTTCGTCCTTTTTCGCGGTCGCCGTCCAAGTCGCGAATGTTGTTGGCCAGCAAAATGGCGCCGATGAAAATGGCGACCGGGACCGCCACGAGTACCGCTTCTTTGCTCACGCCGCCTGTTTGGATGAAAAAGGAAATTAAAATGATCATAAAGCCCATGAAAAATCCGGCGGCGAGTTCGCCAAACGGTGTATAGGCGATCGGAACAGGACCGCCAGTGTAAAAGTAGCCGGCCGCCATGCAGACCGTTCCGACAAGCGCGAGCCACCAACTGCTTTGCGCGCAAATGTAGACGCCGATGAGCATCGCTGCCCCAAAGCAGGCAAACGCCAACGCCAGCACCGTTTTCGGCTTCAGGCCGTCACGGACGATGGCGCCGCCGATGCCGACCGATTCCGGCGAGTCAAGGCCGCGCTTGTAATCGTAATATTCGTTAAACATATTCGTCGCCGCCTGAATCAACAACGAGGCGGCCATCATGGCGACAAACAACAGCCAATTGACAGACGTTTCGCCCATCGCCAGCACCGTTCCGACGCAGACTGGCACAAACGCCGCTGTCAGCGTATGCGGACGCGTCAGCCGCCAAAAGACGCGCCAGTCGCGGCGAGCCGGCGGTCGGTGGCCGATATGTGTGACTGGTTGCATATCCATTCCCCTTATATTCCTTGAAAATATGATCGGTTTCCGCTCAAAATAAGTGTAGGAAAACGTTTTAGGCGTGTCAACCCTTTCTGATAGATAAATGATTTCCTATTATATATAATGGATAATGGGAAGCAGGGGATGGAGAGGGAATTTTACGAAAGAAAGCGTGAGGATCGTGGCGATTGGATTTCAACATACACTCCAACAACAACTGCACGAATTGGTGGTGCGGGCGGCGCGGCCGTTTGTCAGCTGGACGGAATCGTTGGAAGGCGTCGATCCGGTTTCTTTTTTTATGCAAGGGCCGTCTTGCGGATTCCGCGAACGGTTTTTTTGGTCGGACCGAAGCGGCGGCACCATCTTGGTCGGCCTCGGCTCGGTGCATACAATTGAGACGGGGGAAAAGGACGGGCGGTTTCGCGAGGTCGATGCGCGCCGCCGGCAGTGGGCCAGCCAAATCGAGCGGCATGGCGACACGGATGCGCCGCCGCTGCTGTTCGGCGGGTTTTCCTTTGATCCGCACCGGACGCCGACGGACGTATGGCGCGGGTTTTCAACCGGAAAACTGATCGCGCCGGCTGTGCTTCTTTCGATGCGGAACGGGCAGGCGAAGCTGACCGTCACGCTGCCTGCCGGCGGTGGGGGGCGGGAAATCGAGCAGGTCGGCCGGCTGCTTGGGCGAATCGCTGCACCGCCGCTTCCGCCCCCCCTTCCCGCGCTCGTCGCGGCTCGGGAAGCAGACAGCGGACGGTGGATGGAGGCGGTCCGACAGGCGATCGCTTCGATTCGCGCCGGGGCGCTTGACAAAGTCGTGCTCGCCCGCGCCCGGCAGTTGACATTTGCCGGAACGATCGATGCTGGCTCCGTATTGGCCCGGCTTCGCGAGCAGCAGCCGTTTGCCTACTTGTTTGCCTTTGAACAAGACGGCCGCTGTTTAATCGGGGCATCGCCGGAGCAGCTCGTCCAAAAAGAGGGGGAGACGTGCCGTTCGATTTGCCTGGCGGGATCGGCGCGCCGCGGGGCGACGGTCGAAGAAGACGAACGGCTCGGCGCCTGGCTGCTTTCCGACCGGAAAAACCGCCAAGAACATCAATTTGTGGTGCGCATGATCAGCCGCTTGTTCGCCGAGGTGTGCGAGGCGGTCGAGATGCCGGACGGGCCGCAGCTTCTCAAGCTTCCTCATATTCAGCACTTATGCACGCCGGTTGTCGGCCGCGGCTGCCGGGAGCCGTCCGTGTTGCGTCTGGTGGAACGGATGCATCCGACGCCGGCGCTCGGCGGGACGCCGCGCGAACGAGCGATGGAAACGATTCGCGCCCTCGAGCCGCTCGAGCGCGGGTGGTACGCCGCTCCGATCGGCTGGGTGGACGCTTATGGTGACGGGGAATGGGCGGTCGCCATTCGGTCGGCTTTGCTTGCTGGCAGTCAAGCGTTCTTGTTTGCTGGCTGCGGCATCGTCGCCGACTCCGATCCGCAAAGCGAGTACGAGGAGACGAACGTGAAAATGGCGCCGATGTTATCGGCGTTAGGAGTGATGCACCATGACTGAGGCGTTGTCGTTGTATGTAGCCGCTTTCGTCGATGGGCTTGTGCAAGCCGGGGTGGCGGAGGCGGTCATCAGCCCCGGATCGCGCTCAACGCCGCTGGCGATGGCGATCGCCGGGAACCCCGCCCTCCGCTTTTCGATGCACATTGACGAGCGGTCAGCCGCCTTTTTCGCCCTTGGCATGGCGAAAGCGAAGCGGCGGCCGGTCGCATTGGTGTGCACCTCGGGCACGGCGGCGGCCAATTACTTGCCGGCGCTCGTCGAGGCCCACTATTCGCGCGTGCCGCTCGTCGTGCTGACGGCGGACCGGCCGCATGAACTGCGCGATGTCGGCGCGCCGCAGGCGATCGATCAGCTTCATTTATACGGCCGCTATGCAAAATGGTTTGTCGATTTGGCGCTGCCGGAAGAAGCGGAAGGGATGCTTCGCTATGCGCAGGCGATGGCGGCAAGGGCTGTTGGAGCGGCCGCTGCTGCGCCGGCCGGTCCGGTGCATGTCAATTTGCCGTTCCGCGAGCCGCTTGTTCCGGAAATTGACGATGGCGTCTGGGAGCGCGTGCAGGCGCTTAAAGGGGTGCCGCGTGTGGTGAACGGCCAGCCGACGGTTTCTGATGAAAGCGCGGCCGGCCTGTATAAAGAGCTCGCCGCGGCTCAACGCGGGCTGATCATCTGCGGGCCGCTCGACCGGCCCGGTTTCGCCGAGGCGGTCACCGCGCTCGCGCGGGCGCTCGATGTTCCGATTCTCGCCGATCCGCTGTCGCAGTTGCGCGCCGGCGCGCACGACAAAACGTATGTCATTGACAGCTATGACGCGATTTTAAAAGACGAGGCAATCGCGTCCAAGCTTGTGCCCGATGTCGTGCTCCGCTTCGGCGCCATGCCGGTGTCCAAGCCGCTGTTGTTATGGCTGAAGCGGCATCGCTCGATCCGCCAAATCGTCGTCGATGACGGCGGCTGGCGCGACCCGACGCTGTCGGCCGCCTACATGGTGCAAAGCGACGAAACAGCGTTGTGCCGGCAGCTGTTGCGTGTGGCCGAACCGAAAGCGGCCTCAAGCCCCTGGTCGGCGGCATGGCGGGAAATGAACGACATCGCCCGCACCGTGTTGCGGCAGCACTTGCCAGAAACCGAATGGTTTGAAGGGAAGGTGTTCGTCGAGCTTGCCGAATTGTTGCCGCCGGACGCGTTGCTGTATATCGGCAACAGCATGCCAATCCGCGACGCCGATACGTTTTTCTGGTCGACGGACAAGCCGCTCCGCGTGCTTGCCAACCGCGGCGCCAACGGCATTGACGGCGTCGTCTCGAGCGCCTTGGGGGCCGGCGCCGCCGCGGGGCCGCTTGCGCTCGTGATCGGCGATTTGTCGTTTTACCACGATTTGAACGGGCTGCTGGCAGCGAAAATGCACGGATTGCAGGCGACGATTGTGCTGTTGAACAACAACGGCGGCGGCATTTTCTCCTTTTTGCCGCAGGCGCGTCATGAAGGGCCGTTTGAAACGCTGTTTGGCACGCCGACCGGTTTGTCGTTTTCCGATGCCGTTGGGATGTACGGCGGACGGCACGCAACGCCGCGTACGTGGGACGAATTTCGCCGTCAAGTGGCGGAATCGTTTGAAGCAGGCGGGCTTCATGTTGTCGAAGTGCGCACGTCGCGCGCGGAAAATGTCCAAATGCATCGTTTTTTGTGGGAACGTGTTTCCCAGGAAATCGCGAAATTTCTCGAACATAAAGGAATGGTTTGATGTGGAGCTGAATGGGGTTCGTTACCATGTGGAACAATATGGCGAAGGGGAGCCGCTTTTATTGTTGCACGGGTTTACCGGCAGCGCGGACACATGGCGGCCGCTCCACCCGTTTTGGCGGAGGTTCCGCCTGATTGCGGCGGACTTGCTTGGGCACGGGCGGACGGAAGCGCCAAAGGACGCCCGGCGGTATCGGATCGAACGCGCCGCCGCCGACTTGGCGGCGTTGCTTGATAAGCTTGGCGTCGAGAAAGCGAACGTGGTCGGCTACTCGATGGGCGGGCGGCTGGCGTTGACTTTCGCCATGTTGCATCCGCACCGCGTCCGCCGCCTTGTGCTGGAGAGCAGTTCGCCGGGGCTGCAGACGGATGCGGAGCGGCGCGCCCGGCGAGAGGCGGATGAGGCGCTTGCGCAGCGGATCGAGCAGGAAGGGGTGCGTGCGTTCGTCGACCATTGGGAGCGTCTTCCGCTTTTTTTTACGCAACAGGCGCTTCCGGCGTCTGTAAGGGCGGCGGTCCGCCGTGAGCGGCTTCGCCATACGGCTGAAGGGCTTGCCAACAGCTTGCGCGGGATGGGAACCGGCGTGCAGCCGTCTTGGTGGGAGCGGCTTAGGGAACTTGACATGCCCGTGCTTCTTGTTTGCGGGGAGCGTGATGAAAAGTTTTGCCGCATCGCCGCCCGCATGCATGAGCGGCTGCCCAACAGCAGGTTCGTCTGCGTTCCGGGAGCCGGACATGCAATTCACGTGGAACAGCCCGGTGTTTTTGCTACAATAGTAAGTGAATTCATGACAAAGGGGGAAGTGTAAATGCCGTTTGAATGGGTGAAGCAGTACGACTATGAGGACATTATTTACGAAACGTACAACGGCATCGCCAAAATTACGATCAACCGTCCGGAAGTACATAACGCGTTTCGGCCGAAAACGGTGAATGAGATGATCGACGCGTTCACAAAAGCGCGCGACGATTCGAATATCGGCGTCATCATTTTGACCGGCGCGGGCGGAAAAGCATTCTGCTCGGGCGGCGACCAAAAAGTGCGCGGCCATGGAGGATATGTCGGCGAGGACGAAATTCCGCGCCTCAATGTGCTCGATTTGCAACGGCTCATTCGCGTCATTCCGAAACCGGTCATCGCGATGGTCGCCGGCTATGCCATCGGCGGCGGCCATGTGCTCCACGTCGTCTGCGACTTGACGATTGCGGCCGACAACGCGATTTTCGGCCAAACGGGGCCAAAGGTCGGCAGTTTTGACGGCGGTTATGGGGCCGGCTATTTGGCGCGCATCGTCGGCCATAAAAAAGCGCGGGAAATTTGGTATTTGTGCCGCCAGTACAACGCCCAAGAAGCGCTCGAGATGGGGCTTGTGAACAAAGTCGTGCCGCTCGAGCAGCTGGAAGAAGAAACGGTCAAATGGGCGCAAGAAATTTTGGAGAAAAGCCCGACCGCCATTCGCTTCTTAAAAGCGGCGTTCAACGCCGATTCCGACGGCCTGGCCGGCATTCAGCAGCTTGCGGGCGATGCGACGCTTCTATTCTATACGACGGAAGAGGCGAAAGAAGGAATGCGGGCGTTCAAGGAAAAACGGAAGCCGGACTTCGGCCAGTTCCCGCGTTTCCCGTGAGAACGGACCAAGCAGCTTGATGCCGCATCAAGCTGCTTTTTCGCATCTCACTGCCAGCGGGGCACATAAGGAAGGAACAACCTCGCCCCCGGAACAGGACGTTTCCACAGCGGCGGATGTTTTTTGGCGGGAGCGGCGGCGCCTTGTGCGATGGGCCGGCACGCCAAACGGCCGAAAGGAGGAGAACGCATGACCACAATGCCAAACTGGCTGAAGCAGCGGGCGTTTTTAACCCCGGAGCGGACGGCTGTTCGTGATCGAGAGCGGGCGAAAACGTTTGCTGAACTGTACGAAGCGTCGGCGTCATGGGCGCGCCGCCTCGCTGCAGCGGGCGTTCGGGAAGGCGACATCGTCGCCATTTTGATGAAAAACCGCATTGAAATGATCGAGATCGTCCACGCCTTGTTTTTGCTCGGCGCGCGCGCCTTGCTGCAAAACGTGCGTCTCACGTCTTATGAGCTCGGCTGGCAGCTCGATGACAGCGGCGCGCGCCTTGTCATTGCCGATGAGGAACTGGCCGGGCGCCTTGGCGGCGACGGGCGGGTGATGACGACGAGCGCGCTCGCCGCGCTTTCGGAAGTGGACGTTCTGCTCAAGGAAACGCTCGAGTTGGACGAGACGGCGACGATTATGTACACATCCGGAACGACCGGCACCCCGAAAGGCGTGCTGCAAACGTACGGCAACCACTGGTGGAGCGCGGTCGGCTCGGCGCTCAATCTCGGGTTGCACGAAGGCGACTGCTGGCTTGCGGCCGTGCCGCTGTTTCACATCAGCGGCCTGTCGATCGCCATGCGCAGTGTCATTTACGGTATGCCGATGTACATTCAGCCGTCATTTGACCCAAAGGAAGCGAACGCCTTGATTATGAACGGAACGGTGACGATCATGTCGGTGGTAGCCGCCATGCTGCAACGGATGGTGGCGGAGCTTGGGGAAGCGCGCTATCCTGATACGTTTCGCTGCATGCTGCTTGGCGGCGGGCCGGCGCCGCGCCCACTGCTTGAGACGTGCAAGGAAAAAGGCATTCCGGTGTACCAGACGTACGGGATGACGGAGACGTCATCGCAAATTGTGACGCTGGCGCCCGAATACAGCCTGACGAAACTCGGCTCCGCCGGCAAGCCGCTCTTTCCGGCCGAGCTATGCATTATGCAAGACGGAAAACAAGCTGCGCCGTATGAAGCTGGGGAAATTGTCGTCAAAGGACCGAACGTGACGAAAGGATACTTGCACCGCCCCGAGGCGACGGAACGGGCGATCCGCGGCGGCTGGTTTTACACCGGGGATATCGGCTATGTCGACGAAGACGGATTTTTGTACGTGCTCGACCGCCGCTCCGATCTCATTATTTCCGGCGGGGAAAACGTCTATCCGGCCGAAATCGAAGCGGTGCTGCTGTCGCACCCCGATGTCGAAGAAGCCGGCGTGACCGGCATCGACGATGACACATGGGGGCAAGTGCCGTGTGCCTTTGTAGTGCTGAAAAAAGGCGCTGCGGCTGATGAGCATGGGCTGAAGCAGTTTTGCCGCGAGCGGCTTGCCAAATACAAAGTGCCAGCGCGCATTTATTTCGTCGACGCGCTGCCGCGCAATGCGGCGCAAAAACTATTGCGCCGCGAATTGAAAACGTTGATTCCGGAAGCAGAAAAGCGAGCGTCCCGTCTTTAAGCAGGGCGCTCGCTTCGTCTGTTTGCCCGCCTTACACGTCATCATCCGTCCATCCGATCTCAGCCGCTCGATAAGCGACAAGCCGTTTCAAATCCGGCGGCAGCGTCTCGAACGAACCGAATTCGTACTCCCACAAATTGGCGAACGAGTCGATGCAACGTGGGGACGCCATCGGGCGAGTCCGCTTCATTTCCTTTTGGAACGCTTGAATGAGGCTCGCGCGTTTGTCCATCGTCATCCCCCTCGAACGATGCAAGCGCCGCCCGCAACACCGGGCAGCGCTTTATTTGCTGAATCGTTACGCTTCATTGGAAGGAGTAAACGTTTTGCAGTCCGTTTCCGACGAATCAGACGCCATGTTTCCGGCATGGCTGACGACGTAAATCGCATCAGCGCTGCAGCGGTTTCCTTCCGCCCAATAATGGCAGTTGCGCACTTCGCACAAAACGTCTTTGGCCATGGATGGATCCCCCTTGTCGTGATGAAATCGCCGGCACTACTAGTTTGGCGGTTGCGGCGAAATTTATGAGCGAAGCTGCCGGCATTTTTTCAGTGAAAATATTTATCATTTTCATTGACATAGAAAATCATTATCAATTAAAATAAAAGCAAGAAGAACCGAAAGAGGAGGATGGCGCTATGGCATCACTGCTTGTCGTTGGAGCTGACCATTTAGGTCATATTACGGATAAACTAGCGGATTCCGGGTTCCGCGAAATCATTCATGTGAGCGGCCGGAAAGTGAACATGGTGAAGCGCGGCATTCCGGAACATGTGGACGCTGTCTTGGTGATGACCGATTACATCAACCACAACTTGTCAAAAAAAGTAAAAGAGAAGGCGAAAAGCAAAGACAAGCCCATTTATTTTGTCAAGCGGTCGTGGAGCTCGATTCACGCTGTGCTCGAGCAGCTTGAAAAACATGCGTAAAACGGGGGGAGGCCATGTGAGCGCCGCATGTCACCACGCTTTGCCTGAGCGTCCTTGTGCGGTCGGCGCCTTTCTTCGACGCGTGGTCGAAGCGTATTGCCAAACCGCCCCTTCACTCCGCTCGCCGTTTTCGCTGCTGCACGCCATTGAGCGGCATCGTCCGCTTCTGCTTCGGGCCGCGTTCCCATCGCCGCTTCATCCTATTTCGTGCAGGAGACTCCCACTTCAACGACCAAAGGGAGTAAGTGGGAGAGGAATGCGCGTTCCCCTTTTCTTTTGTGTATGATATAATAAAGGCGTGGAGAAAACCGTTCAATAAAGGCACTCCAATAACTGCTACTCGATGTATGGGGTTGGTTACAGGAAACGTTGTAACCGTAAAACATCGAGCGTAGATCCGTCTGTTGTGTGTGGAAGCCAAGTACTGCCAACAGACACACCGAGAGAATCGGTAACGATGCAGGCATGACCTGCGTCGTTGGGTAGTTGTCAACCTGCCCAGATGCAACCCCAAGTCAAGGAAGGAGGACGAAGTCCGCTTGTACTTCTGGGGAGTTGCAAGCCCCCACTTCAAGCGTTAGCTAAGTGGGGGTAGTTGACTACGGCCTTGTGCTGGCGAAAGTGACGGACCATTTGCTCGAGTTTTTTGGGCCGGAGGAACGGGAGGAGACCCCGCTGTTGTTGGCTGGCGGGGAAGAACGGGAAGCGGCGCGGCTGTATATCGTCTACTGCGACCGGGTCCGCGTGCTGCTCTGGCGGGACGAAGAGGACGAAATCCGGCACTGCAAGGAACAAGTGCCGCTTTTATGCCGGGAGGCGGTCGGATTTTGCCCGTGCGAATTGGAATGCTGCTTTTTATCTTAATTAGGCGAGAAGACTCCCACTTCAACGAAGCGAAGCGGAGTAAGTGGGAGATGAATCGCCTTAACTATATTTTGCTGAAAATAGGATAGATTCAGTAAAATATAGTATAATATAGTTAGATGGGAGGTGAAAAAATGTATTTTTGTATCAAACAACAGCTAAATGGTTTGACCAAAGAAGAATACTTGACTCTTCGAGAACTGTGCCATATTGCCAAGAACATGTACAACGTCGGATTGTAAATTGGCAAACTTGTCATTGGCTATGCGGAAACATGGCAACGCAATATTAATCTAGGAAAAAAGACAAATCAAAACTTTGTCAATATTCCTCTCGGTAACATAAAAGAAAAACTATATAAGTTGCAATAAAGATTTTCCGATTGTTCGATTCTGTTTTCCTTCATAACAAGTCATTTTGATAGAATGCAGCGGGCGTTCTACTGGATGTAAAACAAAGTTTCAACTTATGTAGAATATCTTTGTAAATTTTACGGCATTGAATTCTTGAAACAGGAAGAATCCTATACGTCTCAAGCCAGCTTTTTTGACGGCGATGAGATTCCTGAATATAATGCCGACAATCCAAAAGAATATAAGTTCAGCGGCAAACGTATTAAGCGCGGCTTGTATCGAACAAAGTCTGGCAAACTAATTAATGCTGATGTCAATGGCGCATTAAACATCTTAAAGAAAAGTAAAGCTGTAGACCTGAGTGTCTTATGCTCTAGCGGCGAAGTGGACACGCCTCAAAGAATAAGGATTGCTTGAAGCAGTCAAACTTCTTTGGAAGCCCCCACTTCAAATTTTCTCTAGAAAATTAAGTGGGGGTAGTTCACGGACGGGCGGCCGCCGCATCGAATGGATTTCTGCTTGAACGGATGCGGAGGGACAATGTATAATCATAAATTGAGAATGAAAATCGTTATTTTGATTGACGGCGGAAGCGAAGGAAGGGGAGCGCCTGTTTAACGGGAAAGGGAATTGCTTAAGCTGCCATGGGGGCGAGTATTTCACCGACAGCGTCAAGGCGGTCGGGCCGGACGGGAAATTGACGACTGCCAATACCGCCTACTTGCACGATATCGGCACGGCCAACCCGAAAGACCGCGCTTCCAAAGGCGACGCCCGCGTCCGGTTCACGAACCCGCGGACGCCGAAGCAATGGGATACGCCCACCTTGCGCGGCGTGTGGGCGACGGCTCCGTATTTGCACGACGGCAGCGCGAACATGATCGAAGAGGCGATTCGGCGGCACGAGACGAAGGAAGTGCAAACGTTGATGCCGGAGGAAATTGCCGCCATTGCGGCCTACGTGCGCTCTCTCGAGTAGCAGCGGCCGGGGGAAAGAAAAAAGATGTCCGCCTGATGCCGGGCGGACATCTTTTTATCATCATAAATGTCCTATTTTTGAAAAAAAGCCCCGCTCAATGGCCGGAGCGGGGGCGGAGGATTAACGAAGCGCCTGTTCAATTGTTTTGATGTTTTCTTCCATCAAGTCGAAGTAGTCGCGGCCTTGTTTTCGATCCTCATCGGTCACCGATTCGAGGTTGTGCAAATACAGCGCTTTGGCGCCGATTTCGCGCTGGACCGTTTCGGCGATTTTCGCCGGCGTGTTGCGCTCAAAGAGGACGTAGCGGATGTCATGGCGTTTCGCCAAATCGATGAGCGCGGCCAGCTCTTTTTGCGACGGCTCGTTCGTCGGCGACAGCCCGGAGACGCTCAGCTGGCGGAGGCCGTAGCGGTCTTCCCAATAGCCGTAGGCGGCGTGGGCGACGAGCATCTCTTTTTTGGGCGCTTTTTCGATGACGGAGCGGAACTGCCCGTCAAGGCGCTCGAGTTTGGCTTTTAACGCTGCAAAGTTTTGGTTGAACTGTTCCTTTTTTTCAGGGTTCAGTTCAACGAGCAAATCGCGGATGTTCTCGGCGACCGCAATCGAGCGGATCGGGTCGAGCCAGACGTGCGGGTCTTTGTCTCCATGGTCATGCTCATGTTCTTCCCCGTGTTCGTCTTGGTGCTCTTCCTCATGCCCCTCTTCGTGGTTTGATTCAAGCAATTCGATGCCGTTTGTGGCCGCAAGAAATTGGACATGCTCATTTTGTAATGTTTCCTTCAGCTTTTCAGCGAACGGCTCCATCCCGTGACCGATGTAAATGAACGCGTCCGCCCCGGCGATTTGCTCGATCGTTTTCGTCGTCGGTTCAAACGTATGGGCTTCCGCGCCCGGCGGATAAATGCTTTTCACCTCAACAAGATCGCCGCCGATCTTTTTCGTGAAGTCTTCCAACGGATAGACGGTCGTGTAAATCGTCAGGCGATCGTTTGACGTCCCGGTCTCGTTCTCCGGTTTCGATTGGCAACCATATAGCAAGGCGCTTGCCGTTAAAAGCAAGGATAGAAGGATGGGTGCAGCTCTCATGGTCGACTCCTTTCTGGAATGGGGATAGGCGTTTTTATTATATCGTAATCATTACGATTTGAAAATGATGAAGCACGGCCGGTTTCCCTGACCCTTGACCGAAAGTTTGTTCATCTGTTTTGCCTCCTTTATGCATGAAAATAGTAATCATTACGATTTAACGCGATCCATCATACAAAAAAAGAAAGCCTGCGGCAAGAGTTTTTCGTTATATTTTTCGTTTCGGACGCCGGGCCGGCTCGGGAACAGGGTCGAAACCGCCCGGATGGAACGGGTGGCATTTCAAAATGCGCTTCGCCGTCAGCCAGCCGCCTTTCAAGGCGCCAAAGCGCCGAATCGCTTCGATTCCGTAGCTTGAACAGGTGGGGGAAAAGCGGCATGTCGGCGGCTTGAGTGGAGAGAGAAATCGCTGGTAAAAGCGGATGAGCATAATGAGCAGCTTGGCCAACCGAAACCATTCCTTTCTAGCTTGACTATCTTTAGCATAGGACAAATCATTCCGCCGTTCAAGAAAAAGGGATGCTTCGTGCCGCGCGGAAGCAAAGCAGGTGAAACACAGTTCGGCCTCCAACTGGATCAAGTTAGCCAGAAAAGTCCTATGGGCAGCAGTTTTTCCTCCGTCCGGGCACGAAACGGGCGTTTTCGCGGAAACGTTGCATGGGCAGCGTTTTGCCCTCCACCTAGGCATGAAAATGGTTCATCAAGGCGCATGCATTTTCGCGGAAAACGTTTCCCGCTTGGGGCTTGGGAACGGCCGGCTTGGCGCCGCTTTTTGCGTCAGCCGCCGCAAACGGGACGGGCGGCAGGCAAAAAAGGTGCGGGACAGGCGCCGTTTTGGTTATGATAAAAACGAAAACAACTGACGAGGAGTGATGGGCATGCCTTCCCCTGTGGAAAGCTTTGAATTGGACCATTGCGCCGTCAAAGCGCCGTACGTGCGGCATTGCGGCGTTCATAAAGTCGGCAGCGACGGCGTCGTCAATAAGTTTGACATTCGCTTTTGCCAGCCGAACAAAGAGGCGATGGATCCGGCCGCGATTCATACGCTTGAGCATCTGCTCGCGTATACGCTGCGCAAACATGCGGCCAAGTATGATCACTTTGACATCATCGACATTTCCCCGATGGGCTGCCAAACCGGGTTTTATCTTGTCGTGAGCGGCTCGCCGACTGTCGAAGAGATCATCGATTTGCTTGAAGAGGCGATGAAAGACGCCTTGAACGCGACCGAGGTGCCGGCGGCGACGGAGCGGCAATGCGGCCAGGCGAAGCTCCATGACTTGGAGGCGGCGAAAAACTTGATGCGCTTTTGGCTGGCGCAAGACAAAAACGAGCTGAAAAAGGTGTTTGGCTGACAAACAAGCCGGCCCCAAGCCGCTAGTGCAGCTGTTTCGGGCCGGCTTGTTGTTCGCCGCCGCGTTCATTCGGGAGCGGATCGACCGTATGCTTGTAGGCATACGCTTTGGAAGTCGTGACGACCGCCAGCGCAAGAACGACAGCGGCGATGATGAGGCAAACGATCAAGGTCCAGTACATCATGACGCCCGCCTTTTTTCTTTTTATTATACCATATCTGGCAGAGCTGGCGTTCATATTTCCGGTGAAATCGGGCAAGCTATCCATCGACACGTTTTCCATGTTTCATCAACAAGCCAGCTGGGTACAAGAACCATGAGGAGGAGTGAGAGGATGACAACTCGACTGATCGATCTTGTCAACAAGCAAATCGCCAACTGGACTGTGTTGTACGTGAAATTGCACAACTATCATTGGTATGTCACCGGGCCGCAGTTTTTCACGCTGCATGAAAAATTCGAAGAGCTGTACAACGAAGCCGCGACCCACATTGACGCACTGGCCGAGCGGCTGTTGGCCTTGGGTGGCAAGCCTGTGGCGACGATGAAAGACTGCCTCAAGCAGGCGTCCGTCAAAGAAGCAGCCGGGACGGAAACGGCGGAGCAAATGGTCGCTTCGATTGTCGGCGACTTTGAAACGATGATCGGCGAATTGAAAGAAGGCATGCAGCTGGCGGATGAAGTGAACGATGAAACGACGGGGGATATGCTGCTTGGCATTCATCGCAGCTTGGAAAAACACGTCTGGATGTTGAAATCGTTCTTAGGACGATAAGAATGAGGAGGCTGTCCTCAGGCCGGGGGACGGCCTTTTGCTTTGTCCTTTCTTTGTCGAAAAAGGGCGATTTTTTAGGGAATGCGCCGCGCCGCGTTCTCCCCTCCGGGCATACGATAGTTACGCGTATCCTATGTTCAAGGAGGGGGGAGCGTGAACAAGCCGATCCCGATGGTTGCCGTGTCGCTGTTCGGTTCGTTTCTGTCGCTGTTTGTCGGCAGCGTGGACTCATTTGTCGTGATTTTGCTTGCTTTGGTCATTGTCGACTACCTTACCGGCATTGCCGCCAGCGCGGTCGAAGGCAAGCTGTCAAGTCAAGTCGGCTTTCGCGGCATCATCCGCAAACTGTTGATTTTCGTTCTGGTGGCAGCATCGCATCTCGTCGATTTGGCCATTGGATGGAACATGCATGTAATCCGCGATGCGATCATTTTTTTCTATATCGCCAATGAGTTTATCTCGATTGTGGAAAACGCCGGCCGGGCCGGCGTTCCGATCCCGTCCGTGCTGCGCAAGGCGATCGAGCTGTTGAAAGATGAAATAAAATAAGCATATTTTTCCCCGATTGCCCCACACTAAGCAAAAAGAGCAAAAGAAGGAGTGGATGAAGGTGGCAGATGAACAAAAAAAGACGTATTACGTCTCAATGGCGCACGGGGAAATTTCCCAGTTGAAAACGGCATCGCCGTGGGACTTTCAAATTGAGGCGACCGACGAGGAAATCGCACGCCTGCGCGAGTATTTTGACCAAAACTACTCCACCGACTGGCAGGCGTTTTGGCGCACCCATGTGCCGTACATCCAATACCACTATGATCGGGAAAACGATGCGTACGACCGGACGATGGTCGACATTTACAAAATGATTTATGAGCTCGGCAACGACGAAGCGAAAGCACACATCCGCTCGATGGGCATTCTTCCGGACGAACGCGACGCATAAAAAAGCCGCGAAGGAAGCGGCTTTTTTCGGTATAATGGGGAGAGGAAAGGAGCGAGTCCGATGCATGAATTTCGCGATTATTACGGACATCGCGTTCGGCTGGCCTTTGCGGATCATCCGTTTTCCCCCTCCCCCGGGCATGTATGGGTCATTTGCCGCTATGGCGGGCGATGGCTGTTGACGGATCATCCGCGCCGCGGCCTTGAGTTTCCCGGCGGCAAGGTGGAAGAAGGGGAAACAGCGGCGGAAGCCGCGGCCCGCGAAGTGATGGAAGAAACGGGGGGAATTGTCGGCCGGCTCGAATACATCGGCCAATATAAAGTGGAGCCGGATATCGTGAAAAACATTTATTTTGCCGACATCGCTGCGCTCGTCGAGCGGGGGTCGTATTTGGAAACGAACGGCCCGGTGCTGCTTGAGGCGCTGCCGGATGACATCCGCGCCGATCAGCGTTTCAGCTATTTCATGAAAGATGACGTGCTTTCACTGGCGCTTGCCAAGTTGAAACAGCGCGGGCTGATCGATTGAAAAGGGGCGCCGATCGGCGGCTCCCGAAGATGGGCTTCCCAAAAGCGGCGGATGCCGGCTCATTGGGACGACAGGAATGAAACGAGACGCCCGTCAACATTCGGCGAGCGTCCCGCTAGCGGCGGTTTCCCCATTTTTTTTCGATCAAGGCGACAAGCTGATACATAACGGTCGACAGCAAGGCGACAATGAGCAGGCTCATCAACACAAGGGTGAAGTTGAACACTTGGAAGCCGTAAATGATTAAATACCCAAGCCCTTGCTTGGAGATGAGAAACTCGCCGGTGATGACGCCGACCCAAGCGAGGCCGACGTTCACTTTCAACGTCGAAATGATCGCCGGGAACGACGCCGGCAGCACCGCCTCTTTAAAGCATTGGTAGCGGGTGGCGCCGAACGTCCGCAGCACTTTCAAATAGTTCGGATCAACTTCTTGGAACGCCGAATAGACGACGATCGTTGTGATGATGACCGAAATGACGACGCCCATGGCGATAATCGACGTAAATCCCGGTCCAAGAGCGACGATCAAAATCGGCCCGAGGGCGACTTTCGGCATGGCGTTGAAGACGACCAAATATGGATCGAGCGTTTTCGCCAGGCGCGGAAACCACCAGAGGACCGCGCCGATGAGCGCCCCGCCGGCGGTGCCGATCAGAAAGCCGAGCAACGTTTCAAACAATGTCGCCCACGTGTGGACAAACAGCGAATGATCGCCGAGTTTTTCGCCAAACAGCTTGGCGATGGCGGAGGGCGAACTGAATAGGAGCGGATCGACCCAATGGAAGCGGCTCGCCGCTTCCCAGACGGCGAAAAAGGCGACAAGTAGCGCCGTCTGCCAAAGGCGGATCACTCGCCGCTCTTTGCGCAATGCGGCGAGGTATTCACGGTGCAGCGACTGGATGCGGTCAGGAGCTTGATTCAAGAGCCTCCATCTCCTTCCAAATGGATTGGAACAATGGCGAAAACGCCGGATGCTGGCGGGCGGCAAGCGGCGGGCGGCCGCGCAGTTCATCCGGGATGACAAACGTCCGCACAAGGCGCCCAGGGCGCGGCGAAAACAAGAAAATGCGATCGCTCATGGCGATGGCTTCTTCGATGTCATGGGTGACGAGCACCGCTGTTTTTTCGTATTGTTTTAACGTCTTCCAAACGAGTTCTTCCAGTTTCAGCTTTGTTTGTTGATCGAGGGCGGAAAACGGTTCATCAAGCAAAAGCAGCTTCGGGTCGGTCGCCAACGTGCGCACGAGCGCCGCACGCTGGCGCATGCCGCCGGACAGCTGGCTCGGGTAATACGACTCGACGCCGCCAAGGCCGATCTCCGCCAGCAGAGCGAGCGCCCGTTCTTTGGTTTGAGCAGTTAGCGTTCTAGTCATTTTTAAGCCGAGAAGGATGTTTTCTTCGATTGTTTTCCATGGGAATAGGTAGTCTTGCTGAAGCATGTAGCCGACCGCGCGCCGCGCCGTCGGCGCGGCCATTCCGCTCGGCCAAATCGGTTGGCCTTCGATGTGGACCGCCCCTTCTGTCGGTTCAATCAGCCCAGCGATGATGGACAAAAGCGTCGTTTTGCCGCAGCCGCTTGGGCCGAGAAAGGAGACAAATTCTCCTTTCTCGACGGACAGCGACACATCATCGAGTGCAGTGACAGCGGTCGTTTTTGTCAAATACGTGTGCGAAAGGCGGTCGATGGCAAGAAACATTTCGTTCACCTGCTTTCGTCACTTGTTCATCGCGTTTTTGGCAAACGACGAATCAACAAGCGTGTTCAGGTCGATGCGCTTCGGCAGCTCGCCGGCTTCGGCCATAATGGTTTGCAAGTTGTTCCATTCTTCTTCATCCAAAATCGGATCGGTCGCGTAGGTCCCTTGGCTTTTGTAGCGCTCAACCACTTTTTCGATGATGGCCGAGTCCGTGTCCTTAAAGTACGGTTGAATGGCTTTGGCAATTTCAGCTACGCTGTGCGATTCGACCCATTGCTGCGCTTTGTAGATCGCGCGCGTAAATTTTTCAATCACGTCTTTGTTTTCGTTCATGTAGCTTCGTTTTGCCATATACGACGTGTACGGCACGCGCCCGGATTCGGTGCCGAATGAAGCGACGATATAGCCTTTCCCTTCTTGTTCAAAAATGCTCGCTGTTGGCTCAAACAGCTGGACGAAATCGCCGGTGCCGCTCGCAAAGGCGTTGGCGATATTGGCGAAATCGACGTTTTGGATCAGCTTCAAATCTTGATGCGGGTCAATGCCGTGTTTTTTCAGCACAAACTCGCCGACCATCTGCGGCATGCCGCCTTTCCGTTGGCCGAGGAACGTGCTTCCTTTCAGCATCTCCCATGTAAAGTGGTCGATTTTCTCGCGGGAAACAAGAAACGTCCCGTCGGTTTGCGTGAGCTGCGCGAAATTGATGACCGGATCGTCCGTCCCTTGTGCATACACATAAATGGATGTTTCCGAACCGACCAACGCGATGTCCGCGCCCCCGGAAAGAAGCGTCGTCATCGTTTTGTCGCCGCCCCATGTCGTCGTCAGCTCGACATCGAGCCCCTCTTCCTTGAAGAACCCTTTCGCCAAGGCGACGTACTGCGGCGCGTAAAAAATCGAACGCGTCACTTCGGCGAGGCGCACGGTTTTAAGTGGTTTTTTTCCTTCGTCGGCGCCGTTGTTGCAGGCAGCGAGCGGCAAAAGGAGAAGAAGCGAACACAACCATGCGATCCATTTTTTCATGCGGCTTACCCCCTTTTCGTCCACGTGCGGTGAACATTGGTTTCACCTTATCGTATGCAGGAGGGAAAAATGTGTGAAGGCCTAGAAAAAATAGGCGGTCGGCCGAGAACAGGTGGCGGTCGGGCCGTTCCTCGCGCTCGAGGGCTTTTTCAAGTTGATGCTCTTCCAAGGGGCGGCATGCAAGAGCGGCGAGGCAGTCGGACATCTCCACTTGCCCTAATGAAAGAAGGCGTTGGGGGATGATGACGGGTGGTTCGCATCATCTAGTTTCGCGTAGGAAGGAGGCGGGCGTATGGACGGGGACATCATCGACCAATACCGGTTTCCGTCGCCGCACCCGGGCATCGAGGTGTTCGTTGTCACCTATATGTCCCAAGGGCTGAAGGTGAAAGGGTTTTTCGCGGCGCCGAAAGGAAACGGCGTGTACGACGGGTTTTTATATTTGCGTGGCGGGATCAAAAACGTCGGGCAGGTGCGAGTGCCGCGCCTCATCGAGTTCGCGTCGCGCGGATTTGCCGTCTTCGCCCCGCTTTACCGCGGCAACGGAGGCGGGGAAGGGAACGAAGATTTCGCCGGCGACGATCGCTATGACGCATTTGCCGGGTTTGAGCTTCTTCGCCGCCACCCGCTCGTCCACCCGGGGCGCGTCCATCTGTTCGGCTTCTCGCGCGGCGGGGCGATGGCGCTTCATGCCGCCCTTATGGCGGAAAAGGTCTGTTCAGTCGCAGTTTGGGGAGGGGTGACCGATATGGCGCTTACGTATCAAGAGAGGCCAGACTTGCGGCGGATGATGAAGCGCGTCATCGGCGGGACGCCGAACAAATGCCCGGAGCGCTATCGGCACCGCACGCCGCTCTACCATTTGGAGCGGCTCAAGGCCCCGGTGCTCATCATCCACGGCGGACGTGATGAGAACGTATCGATTGAGCACGCTTGGCGGCTGGAACGGCGGCTGAAGCAGCTCGGCAAACCGGTGACCGCATGGTACTTCCCCACGTTCACCCACTATTTTCCGCCGCCAGCCAACCGCAAGACGGTGCAAAGGCTTACACAATGGATGAAACAACAGCCGACGGTGTGATACGATACGAGTAGAAAGGCGGCGCGGCCGCCAACGAATCGATGGGCAGCCAAGGAGGTTGAAATCATATGGGCATGCCGATGGAAGTGCAGACGGTCATTGTGACCAAAGGGAAGGAACAGCGCGTTCAAGGAAATGTGTTTGTGCTGGAAAAAGACGGATACCGCTTGTATCCGCTCGACGTGCCGCTTGAAGTGCGCCGGACCGTACAAAGCGAAGCGAGCGGCATCGCGGTCGTGAAAAAGCTCGAGTGGGAAGACAACCGGACGACGGTGACGTACGAGCTCGTCAGCCTGTATTCGACGAATTGAATGCGGGAGACCGCGGAGCCGCACCGAATGGGGCGGCCGACTAAGTGGGGAATGGGAGCGCAAACGGAAGAACGGTTTGCGCTCCCTGTTTTGGAAGCGAGGGAAAACTAGGCCGCTTGCCCCGATTCCGGCCGTAACAGCGAAACGGATGAAAAAGTTCGGGGAAAAGCAGGAGTTGGGCCGGAAGAAAGCGAATAGGATGCAATGAATTTGATATCGCAAGGAGGGAAAACGTGGCCAAACAGCGAATCGATCACGACCGGTTGTTCAAGGAGCTTCTGTCGACGTTTTTCGAAGACTTTTTGCTTCTTTTCTTTCCTGACGTGTACGAGCACATCGACGTTCACCATCTCTCTTTCCTCTCCGAAGAGCTGTTCACCGACGTGACAGCCGGGGAGAAGCACCGCGTCGACTTGTTGATCGAAACAAAGGTAAAAGGGGAAGACGGGCTCGTCATCGTTCACGTCGAACATCAAAGCTATAAGCAGCGGACGTTCCCCGAGCGAATGTTCCTCTACTTCAGCCGCTTGTTTCAAAAACACCGCCGCCGCATCCTCCCGATTGCCATCTTCAGCTACGACGAACGCCACGACGAACCTTCCTCATTGATGATTCAATTTCCATTTTTGACGGTTCTTGACTTCCGCTTTCTGACGGTGGAACTGCGCAAACTGCCGTGGCGCGAGTACATCCGCCGTGACAATCCGGTTGCCGCCGCCTTGTTAAGCAAAATGGGGTATAATGAAAGCGAGAAGGTGGAAGTGAAAAAGGAGTTTTTGCGCATGCTAGTCCGCCTCGAGCTCGATGAGGCGAAGCAGCGGCTGTTGTTTGGGTTTTTTGAAACGTATTTGCGGTTGTCCGAAGCGGAGGAAATCCAACTGCGAAACGAGGTGAGCCAAATGGAGACGAAGGAAGCGAAACAAGTGATGGAGCTCATCATCTCATACGAACAGCGGGGAATCGAGAAAGGCATTCAACAAGGAGTCAAACAAGGAATCGAACAAGGGTTGAAACAAGGAATAAAGCAAGGGATGAAGCAAGGGATGAAGCAAGGGATGAAGCAAGGGATGAAGCAAGGGATTGAACAGGGACGTCAAAAAGGGATCGAGGAAGGGAAAATCGACATCGCGAAGAAAATGTTGGCGAAAGGGTACGATGTCGACACGATCCACGAGCTGACCGGGCTGCCGGCGGAAAAGATTGAACAGCTGAAGAAGTAAACCCGCCTTCGCATTGTCGTCGACCTCCAATCGTGCAAAAATCCCGGGGGATCGACGACAATCATTTTATGCGTTCGAAAAAACAGCCGGACAGGGAACGGTTCCCTGTCCGGCTGGGTTCTTGTTAAACGAGCGGTCCGCCGAGTTTTTCGATGGACGGATCGATGTGGGCGAATTTTTGGAAGTTGGCGCGGAATTTTTGCGCTAGCTCTTTTGCTTTTTGTTCGTATGCTTGTTTGTCGGCCCATGTGTTTTGCGGCTGCAGGACGTCATCCGGCACGCCCGGGACGCGGGTCGGGATGGCGAGGTCGAAAATCGGATCTTTGACCGTTTCGACGTTGTCGAGCTCCCCTTCGACGGCGGCTTGCACCATCGCCCGGGTGTAGGCGAGCTTCATGCGGCTGCCGACGCCGTACGGTCCCCCTGTCCAGCCGGTGTTGACCAAAAAGACGCGGACGTTGTGTTCGGCGATTTTTTGCCCGAGCATTTCCGCGTATTCGACGGCCGGGCGCGGCAAAAACGGTGCGCCGAAGCACGTTGAGAACGTTGCTTCCGGTTCGGTGACGCCGCGTTCGGTGCCGGCGAGCTTGCTTGTGTAGCCGCTTAAGAAATGGTACATCGCCTGTTCGCGCGTCAGCTTGCTGATCGGCGGCAGGACGCCGAACGCATCGGCTGTCAAAAACACGATCGTGGACGGATGGCCGGCGACGCTCGGGTCGATGATGTTTTGGATCGCCTGAAGCGGGTAGGCGGCGCGTGTGTTTTCCGTCAGCGTGCCGTCGTCGTAATTCGGCACCCGCGTCGCGTCGTCGAGAACGACGTTTTCGAGCACCGCGCCGAAGCCGATGGCGTCAAAAATTTGCGGCTCTTTCTCGCGCGATAGGTTGATGCATTTCGCATAGCAGCCGCCTTCGATGTTGAAAATGCCGCGGCTTGACCAACCGTGTTCGTCATCGCCGATCAAGCGGCGGTTCGGGTCGGTCGAGAGCGTCGTTTTTCCCGTTCCCGACAAGCCGAAAAAGAGGGCGACGTCGCCTTCCTGCCCGACGTTGGCCGAGCAGTGCATCGGCAGGATGCCTTGTTCCGGCAGCACATAGTTCATGACCGAGAAAATCGATTTTTTCATTTCGCCGGCATACTCGGTGCCGCCGATCAACACGGTGCGCCGTTCAAACGAGATGATGATGAACGCTTCCGAGCGCGTCCCGTCCACCTTCGGGTCGGCTTTAAAGTTCGGCGCGCAAATGACGGTGAATTGCGGCTCGTGCGCGGCGAGCTCCTCGGCGCTCGGGCGGATGAACAGCTGATGGACGAACAAGTTGTGCCAGGCGAATTCGTTGACGACTTGAATCGGCAGCCGGTATTTCGGATCGGCGCCGGCAAAGCCTTTAAAGACGAACAGTTCATCTTGTTTCATTAAATAATCGAGCACTTTGTCGTACAGTTTCTCAAACGTTTCCGGAGACATCGGCTGGTTGACCGTTCCCCAGTCGATCGTTTGCTTCGTGGACGGTTCTTCGACGATGTATTTGTCTTTCGGCGACCGCCCTGTGTACTTGCCGGTTGTCACCGCGACGGCTCCGGTGTGCGTCAGCCGTCCTTCGTTCCGCCGCAGGACTTTCTCGACGAGCTCGGCGACGGACAGTTGATGATGCACGTACGGTTTTTGCAGCAATACATCCAGCTTATTTGTCATGTTTGCGATCCCCATGTTCACAACCTGCCTTCTTTTTGTAATCACTCTTGAAAATAGTATAACACATTTTTATTAATAGTCCATACTAATTGTGTGGGTTTTTTTGAACTTATTTTGCCTATTTTTCAGATTTTGCACGCTCTCCCGCCTGTGCTTCAAGCGGGAGGCGGCCGTTCCCGGGTTGTCTTACTGTCTTGCTATTAAGGAAGCAGGCAGTGATGACCCAAATCGGCAATACGTTTGCCAAATCCGCCTCGTCTTGTTCAAGCATGCAGCCGGAAGCGGCACGTTTATATAGACGCGCTCCCCTCCTATACAAAAGAAAGGGGCTGCGTTTAGCTTCCCTTTGTTTTATGGAGGCAAGGGAAAGGCGCTCATTCCTCCTTTGCTTGGGTTCGTGCGCGGAAGCGGGATGATAAAAAATTCACTTCTGCGGTTGACTTTGTTCCTTCAATTGCGATAAGATAATTCATTGAACGGATACTCTTATCCCGAGCCGGTGGAGGGACAGGCCCGATGAAGCCCAGCAACCGTCACAACTGGACATGTGTGAAATGGTGCTAACCTGTGGCAAGGCGCAGTCCTTGAACGATAAGAGTGAAAGGAAGCAATACGATTGCCATGACCTTTCCTCAGCCGTTACAGGAAAGGTTTTTTATATTGCGAAGGGAAAAAGGGAAATGAGTTCCGTGTCGCCACATTATGTTAAGAGGAGGAAACAAACCGAATGTCAGCCAAACGCCGCTTGTTTACGTCAGAGTCTGTGACGGAAGGACATCCGGATAAAATTTGCGACCAAATTTCTGATGCCATTTTGGATGCCATTTTGGAAAAAGATCCGAACGCCCGCGTCGCCTGCGAAACGAGCGTGACGACCGGGCTGGTGCTCGTGAGTGGGGAAATCACAACATCAACGTACGTGGACATTCCGCGCATCGTCCGCGATACGGTCCGGGAGATCGGCTACACGCGCGCCAAATACGGGTTTGACGCTGATACGTGCGCGGTGTTGACGTCGATTGACGAACAGTCGCCGGACATTGCGATGGGAGTGGACCGGGCGCTTGAGGCGCGCGAAGGTCAGATGACTGACGAGGAAATTGAAGCGATCGGCGCCGGCGACCAAGGATTGATGTTTGGGTTCGCCTGCAATGAGACGGAAGAATTGATGCCGCTGCCGATTTCGCTTGCGCACCGCTTGGCGCGTCGATTGGCGGAAGTGCGTAAAACGGACGTCTTGCCGTACTTGCGGCCGGACGGGAAAACGCAAGTGACGATCGAATACGATGAAAACGGCAAACCGGTGCGCGTCGATACGATCGTCGTGTCCGCGCAGCACCATCCGGAAATTACGCAAGAGCAAATCGAGCGCGACATTAAAGAGCAGGTCATCAAACCGGTCGTGCCGGCCGAGCTGCTTGATGAGAACACGAACTATTTCATCAACCCGACAGGACGGTTTGTCATCGGCGGTCCGCAAGGGGATGCTGGGTTGACGGGGCGCAAAATCATCGTCGATACGTACGGCGGCTACGCCCGCCATGGCGGCGGCGCGTTCTCGGGCAAAGATCCGACGAAAGTCGACCGCTCGGCAGCGTATGCGGCCCGCTATGTCGCGAAAAACATCGTCGCGGCAGGACTGGCCGACAAATGCGAAGTGCAGCTCGCCTACGCGATCGGCGTCGCCCGTCCGGTATCGATTTCCATTGATACGTTCGGCACCGGCAAAGTGTCGGAAGACATTTTGATTGAGGTCGTGCGCAGCAACTTCGATCTCCGCCCGGCGGGCATCATCAAAATGCTTGACCTGCGCCGCCCGATTTACAAACAGACGGCTGCTTACGGCCATTTTGGGCGTACGGACATCGACTTGCCGTGGGAGCGCACTGATAAAGCGACGACGCTGAGAGAACAAGCGCTGGCGCTGGCGGACAAGTGATGAAAGAAAAAGAGCTGCCTGATCACGGTAGCTCTTTTTTGTCGGCGCACGATGTCCGCTGTTGCTGCAGCGCTTTGTAATACTGCCCTTTCTCGACATATTCGCGGCGGATGCGCTCCATTTCGCGGATATCGTCTTCCGTCAGTTCGCGGACGACTTTCGCCGGCCGTCCGAGGGCGAGCGTGTTGGGCGGAATTTTTTTGCCCGGCGGCACTAAACTGCCGGCGCCGATAAACGCGCCTTCCCCGATTTCCGCGCGGTCCAAAATGATCGAGCCCATGCCGATGAGCGCGTTTTTGCGAACGATGGCGCTGTGCAAAATGACTTGATGGCCGACGGTTACCCCGTCTTCAATGATAAGCGGATTGTTTGGACTTTGATGCAAAATTGAGTTATCTTGAATATTGACCCGGTTGCCAATCACCGTTGGTGCCACATCGCCGCGAATGACGGTATTGAACCAAATGCTTGTCTCTTCGCCGATCACGACATCGCCGGTGATCGTCACATAGTCGGCGATAAAGGCGGAGGCGGCAATTTGCGGCGTTTTGCCTTTGTATGGGTAAATCATGGGCGTTCGTTCCTTTCTATGGCAAAATCGATCGTTCACCATGTATTGTACAACGCTGCGTCCAAATCGCCAACGAAAGCGAGCGCGCCTAATCGGGATTGGTGAAAAACGTTTCGTTTCGCCCGATGAGTGGTTGGGATCGGGGAAGAAGATCCGATTTCACAAAGCTTCTCAACGTGAGAAGAACCGTTGTTGAGCGGCTTTTTCATTCCGTCGCCAACCCTTTTATGGTTTGCCCCGGCCGCATTGATGGCAATACTGCGAGATCGCAAGCTGTTCAGACGCGAAACAATTTTGGTTGCCGATAAGATGGAAATGCTAGGAGACGAGACCATGGTGTTTGCACCTGAGGTGAACCGATTGAACATTCCGAAAAACCCCATCGCCTTGATGAAAATGGTGTATCGTGACGTGCTTCCGCTTGTCCACCGCGAGCTTGCCTATTGGCGGCGCCAGGCCGAGCGCATTCCCGACCCGGAGCTTCGGCGCCAGGCCTTGGCGAGCATCGCGTCGAAAACGTTCCATTGCGAAGGCGGCTCCATTTTGGCGCTTTTGGCCGGAGAAAACATGGAGGATTGCATCCGCTTTATCGTGGCTTACCAGACGATCAGCGATTATTTGGATAATTTGTGCGACCGCAGCACCTCGCTCGATCCGCTCGACTTTCGCGCCTTGCACGATTCGATGCCGGACGCGTTGACAATCGGCGCCGAGCCGTCGAACTATTACCGCCATCGCCGCGAACAGGAAGACGGCGGCTATTTGCCGGCGCTTGTCCGCACGTGCCAAGAGGTGCTCGAGACGGTGCGCCATTATGAGACGATCGCCCCATTTTTGCATGAATTGGCCGGATATTATTGCGACTTGCAAGTGCATAAACATGTCGAAGCGAGCGAGCGGGTGCCGCGGCTGGAGAAATGGTTCGCGCAATACAAAGACGCCTTGCCGCCGATGGAGTGGTATGAGTTTTCCGCCTGCTCCGGTTCGACGCTCGGTATTTTCTGCCTCGTCGCCTATGCGTTTGGCGAATCGCTGCCGCCGGAGATGGCGAGACAAGTGCGCGACGGTTATTTTCCATACATTCAAGGGCTGCACATTTTGCTCGACTATTTGATCGATCAAGAGGAAGATCGAGCCGGCGGCGATTTGAATTTTTGCTTTTACTATCCGAATGAAACGGTGATGCTTGAGCGGCTTTGCCATTTCATCGAAGAGGCCGACCGCCATGTCGGCGCCCTTCCGCACGGCCAGTTTCACCGCCTTATTCACCGAGGGCTTCTTGGGTTGTATTTGTCGGATGCCAAGGTGAAAAAGCAACGCGGTCTGCACCGGCTGGCGCGCCGGCTCGTCCGCGCCGGCGGGGCGGCGTCGATGTTTTTTTATTGGAACGGAAAAGCGTACCGCTTTTGGCAGGAGCGACAAAAACGGCTGTCCTTTTCGTAAGGGCAGCCGTTTGCTTGTACTGGCGAGAGCAGTGGTTCGTCGGCGGATCGGACGGAATCAGGCGCTCCCATCCGCCCGATTCTCGAGTGCGATCAAAAACGGCGGGTTGTTTTGCCGATTGATGAATTCGTATTTCAAGGCATGGACGCGCCGTTGATCAAGAAAGCGGACGTAATCAAGGAGCGCGTCGCGTTCGCGCTTTCCCTCCGGATGGCCGTGGTAGACGACAAGAACGATGATGCCGCCCGGCTTTAGGATGGAAAGAAGCTGCTCGACCGCTTGAATCGTCGATTCCGGCTGGGTGGCGATTTGCTTATTGCCGCCCGGCAAATAGCCGAGGTTGAACACGGCGCCGGCGATGCGTCCGTGAACGGAGTCGGGGAGCGTTTCGAGCAGCAGGCTATGGCTTGTCTGAAACAGCGTCACCCGCCCGTCCAGCCCGTGTTCGGCGAGGCGGGCTCTGGCCGCCGCGATCGCTTCGGCTTGAATATCAAAACCAAACACATGCCCGCGCTCCCCGACGAGCTCGGCTAAAAAGACGGTGTCATGGCCGTTGCCAACCGTCGCATCGACGGCGATGTCGCCTTCGTTGACTGCTTGATCAAGCAAAAAGCGGGCAAACGGCAAAATATTCATGATGGCCATGCGTTTGCCACCCCCTGTTCGCGCCGCTTTCCTTGAAAGCTGTCCCGCCGCTTGAGTTCAGCGTCAATGGCGTTTAGCCCTTCCCATTTGTTGACGCTCCACATCGGGCCAAAATCGCCCGATCTGGCGGCGCTGCAAAACGTGCAGTCGCCATACGTCACCGTCCCGTCGCGGTTCGGGCAGTCAAACCTGCCGTCAAGGGCGACTTTGAACACGTTTTGGCCGAACGTTTGCCGCAAATGGCAGTTCCATGTGTGATACCGTTTTCCGTCGGCGGCATATGGAAATGGGATTGCGTTTGTCACGGCCGTTCTCTCCTTGTGCTGAAATGGCATCATCCTTGCATTGTACCACGGATGGCGGCAAAAAGCGACTGTTGCCAATCATTGACGTGATACAGATGAAAGCGTCGGCGCATAGTAAAGATGAGGGAACATCATGAAACGAGGTGAGCGCATGGCGACAAGACAATCGGTGGAAGAATTTTTGCAGCGGTGCGAAGACGTCATCCGCTTTGCGAAAGAACAATATACGGAAGCGCAAAAGCAAGAGCACTACAACATCACGGAATACACAAACGCCCAGCAAATGCTTGAGCAGACAGTCAACGATTTGGCTCACTTGGCGCGAAGTTGCAACGCCCAGCAGCGCGAACAGCTGCATCGGATGCGGCTTCAGCTTGAGCAGCTGCAAAACGAGATGATCTTGCTTGACCGATGAAACAAGAGCTTTGCACGATGGCCGCTATCGAAGGTCCTGGTGCATAACAAGCGGATGTTGCCTGACCGGTGAAACGGAAAGCAACCGCAGGGCGGCTGTCTGCTTGATGGCGAACACAAGGAGGAACAAGGAATGAAGCGACGTCTGAAACAAACGAACCCGGAGCAAAAAACGCGCAACGGTCACAACAACAACGATTTGGAACTCGGCCAAGACTTTGATCCGGTGAAACTGGCGAAAAAACAGTATGAACAAACAGGTGGCCAGCCGGCCCGCTCCAAGCAGCGGAACGGGTGATGCGCCGCTGTCCGTGAGGGCGCCATGCCGCCCTCTTTTTTTGATTGCTTTTTTTCGCTTTCCCACATACAATTAGTTTGGGAGTCGAAATAGCAGACGAAAAGGATGATGACCGATGCCCCGCGCTCTTTGGTGGCTGCTTGTCGGCATGGCGCTCAATGTCACAGGAGCGTCGTTTTTATGGCCGCTAAATACCATTTATTTGCATGAACAGCTCGGCCAGCCGCTCGCCGTAGCGGGAGCGGTGCTGATGCTCAACTCCGGCGGCAGCGTCATCGGCAGCTTGCTCGGCGGCATGTTGTTTGACCGGATCGGCGGGTTTCGCACGCTCGTGTCCGGAGCGTGCCTGACGATGGCGGCGCTTGCCGGTTTGGGCGTCTGGCATGGTTGGCCGCATTATGCCGTCTGGCTGGCGCTTGTCGGCATCGGCAACGGCGTCGTCTTTCCGGCGGCGTCGGCGTATGTCGGGGCGGTTTGGCCGGAAGGGGGACGGCGGGCATTCAACGCCTTGTATGTGGCGCAAAACATCGGCGTCGCCGCCGGCTCGGCGCTTGGCGGCGTTGTCGCCTCGCATTCGTTTGCGCTCGTGTTTTGGGCGAACGTTTGGCTGTATGCCGCTTTTTTGGCGACGGTCGTCATTGGGCTGCGGCGCATGCCGCTGCCGCCGTTGCGGAGAAAAGAGCGGAAGCGCCGAACGGGGGACGGGGCGCCCCGGGCGCACATCCGTGCCCTTGTCCTTCTTTGCGCCGGCTATGGATTATGCTGGATGAGCTACGTCCAATGGTCGACGACGATCGCCGCCTATACGCGCGAGCTTTCCATTCCGGTTCATCACTACAGCTTGCTTTGGACGATCAACGGCGCCTTGATCGTGCTCGGCCAGCCGCTGTTGGCGCCGTTGGTCCGCCGCTTTATGCCGGGGATGAAGCGGCAGATCGCCATCGGGTTCGCCGTTTTCACCGTCTCGTTTGCGATATTGTTTGGCGCGGATTCACTTTTGCAATTTGCGACGTCGATGGTTGTGCTCACGATCGCCGAAATGATCGTCTGGCCGGCGATTCCGGCGGTGGTGAACGAGCTGGCGCCGCTGGGGAGAGCCGGGTTTTACCAAGGGATCGTCAACGGCACGGCCACGGCTGGACGGATGATCGGGCCGGTCCTCGGCGGGTGGGTCGCCGATGCGTTCGGAATGAAACCGCTCATCGGATTGCTTGTCGCCTTCGCTCTGCTGGCCGCCGGCGCGGCGCTCGTGTATGACCGGGGGCTGCCGAAGCGGGCGGAAGAGGCGGGGGAAAAAACGGCTGTGACCGTCTAGTTTTTCGCTTGCAATCGATCGACAAATTTTTTACAATAATAATAAATTTGTCATCATAAAGCGAACAACGGTGAAGAGGAATAGTAGCGGGCTTGATGGACGGCAGAGAGTTGACGGTCGGTGCGAGTCAACCGAAGTCAATCCGCGAACTCGCCTCGGAGTTGCCGGCGTGAACGGCTGCGGCCGATAACGCCGGCCGTGAATCTGCGTTAAGGAACAAAGCGGGTGCGCCATAGGCGCGCCAAAAAAGGGTGGTACCGCGGGAAGCGTTCCTCTCGTCCCTTTTGTTCGGGATGAGGGGTTTTTTTGTACATATTTTCGTCTATGATGCAAGTAGAACTGGATAGGAGGAGTGCTGCGATGAGCTTCAACCACCGCGAAATTGAACAAAAATGGCAGGACTATTGGGAGAAAAACAAAACGTTCCGCACGCCCGATGATGACGACAAGCCGAAGTTTTATGTGCTCGACATGTTCCCGTATCCGTCCGGCGCCGGCTTGCACGTCGGCCATCCGGAAGGATATACGGCAACCGACATTTTGGCGCGCATGAAGCGGATGCAAGGGTACAACGTCCTTCACCCGATGGGCTGGGACGCATTTGGGCTGCCGGCCGAGCAATATGCGCTTGACACCGGCAACGACCCGGCGGAGTTTACGCAAAAAAACATCGACAACTTCCGCCGGCAGATCAAATCGCTCGGGTTCTCATACGACTGGGACCGTGAAATCAACACGACCGACCCGAATTATTACAAATGGACGCAATGGATTTTCTTGAAGCTGTATGAAAAAGGGCTCGCCTACATGGATGAAGTGCCGGTCAACTGGTGCCCGGCGCTCGGCACCGTGCTGGCGAACGAAGAGGTGATCAACGGTCGGAGCGAGCGCGGCGGGCATCCGGTCATCCGCAAGCCGATGCGGCAATGGGTGTTGAAAATCACCGCCTACGCCGACCGGCTGCTCGAAGACTTAGAAGAGCTCGACTGGCCGGAAAGCATTAAGGAAATGCAGCGCAACTGGATTGGCCGTTCGGAGGGAGCGGAAATCGAGTTCGCCGTCGACGGCCATGACGAAACGTTCACCGTCTTCACGACGCGGCCCGATACGCTGTTTGGCGCGACGTACACCGTCTTGGCGCCGGAGCATCCGCTCGTGGAAAAAATCACAACGCCGGAGCAAAAGCCAGCCGTTGACGCCTACTTAAAGGAAATTCAAAGCAAAAGCGACCTTGAGCGCACCGATTTGGCGAAAGAAAAAACGGGTGTGTTCACCGGCGCGTACGCCATTCACCCGGTCACCGGCGATCGGCTTCCGATTTGGATCGCCGACTACGTCTTGATGAGCTACGGCACCGGAGCGATCATGGCCGTGCCGGCGCACGATGAGCGCGACTATGAATTCGCGAAAACATTCCACTTGCCGATCAAAGAAGTCGTTGCCGGCGGGAATATCGAAAAGGAAGCGTACACCGGAGATGGTGAGCATATCAACTCCGAGTTTTTAAACGGCTTGAACAAGCAGGAAGCGATCGACAAAATGATCGCCTGGCTTGAGGAGCATGGCAAAGGGCGGAAAAAAGTGTCGTACCGGCTGCGCGACTGGCTGTTCAGCCGCCAGCGCTACTGGGGCGAGCCGATTCCGATCATCCATTGGGAAGACGGCACGATGACGCCGGTGCCGGAAGACGAACTGCCGCTTGTGTTGCCGAAAACGGATGAAATCCGTCCGTCGGGAACGGGCGAATCGCCGCTCGCCAACATCGAAGAATGGGTCAACGTCGTCGACCCGAAAACCGGCAAAAAAGGGCGGCGCGAAACGAACACGATGCCGCAATGGGCGGGCAGCTGCTGGTATTACTTGCGCTACATCGACCCCCACAACGACAAGCAGCTCGCCGATCCGGAGAAATTGAAAAAATGGCTGCCGGTCGACGTCTACATCGGCGGGGCGGAGCACGCGGTCTTGCATTTGCTTTATGCCCGCTTCTGGCATAAGTTTCTCTATGACCTTGGCATCGTGCCGACGAAAGAACCGTTCCAAAAGCTGTTCAACCAAGGGATGATTTTGGGCGAAAACAACGAAAAAATGAGCAAATCAAAAGGCAACGTCGTCAACCCGGACGACATCATCGAAAGCCATGGCGCCGACACCTTGCGGCTGTATGAAATGTTCATGGGGCCGCTTGAGGCGTCGATCGCTTGGTCGACGAAAGGGCTTGACGGGGCGCGGCGCTTCCTCGACCGCGTCTGGAGGCTCTTTGTCACCGAGAATGGCGAACTGAACCCGAACATTGTCGACGAACCGGCAAACGATACGCTCGAGCGCATCTATCACCAAACGGTGAAAAAAGTGACGGAAGACTACGAATCCTTGCGCTTTAACACCGCCATTTCGCAGCTGATGGTGTTCATCAACGAAGCGTACAAAGCGGAGCAAATGAAAAAAGAATACATGGAAGGCTTCGTCAAGCTCTTGTCACCGGTTTGTCCGCACATCGGCGAAGAGTTGTGGCAAAAGCTCGGCCATACGGACACGATCGCCTACGAACCGTGGCCGGCGTATGATGAAACGAAGCTCGTCGACGACGTCGTCGAAATCGTCGTGCAAATCAACGGCAAAGTGCGGTCGCGCCTGCACGTGCCAGCCGACTTGCCAAAAGAAGCGCTCGAGGAGCGGGCGCTGGCCGACGAAAAAATCAAAGAGCAGCTCGAGGGCAAAACGGTGCGCAAAGTGATCGCCGTCCCCGGCAAGCTCGTCAATATCGTCGCCAACTGATCGTTGGCTGTTCGATCCGCACAGGCGGTGGCGCGTGCCGTTTCCTGCGAAGCAACCGCAACGGCGCCCGCGCCGTCTGGGCCGGCTTTGTCCCTCCGCTTGGCGCGGAAGCGGGCGTCCATCGCCGATGTGCTTTTAGGCAGCGGGCGGGGAAACTGCGCTTTCTCGCCGCCGTTTGTCGAAGCGGCCAAAAGCAAGAACCGTTTGCTGAAACGATCAAAGAAAGGAGTCGGTCCGCCATGGAAGAGATCAAAGAAATTACCCCGGCTGAGGTGAAGGAAAAACTCGAACGCGGTGAAAAGCTGAACATTGTCGATGTGCGCGAAGACGAGGAAGTCGCCCTCGGCATGATTCCGGGCGCCAAGCATATCAAAATGGGCGACATCCCCGATCGGCTTGAGGAATTCGACCGCAATGAAGAATATATTTTCGTCTGCCGCTCCGGGCGGCGTAGCGAAAACGTCTGCCGCTATTTACAAGAGCGCGGCTACCGTGTTTGCAACATGACAGGCGGCATGCTTGAGTGGGAAGGGGAAACGGTGCCGAAACGATGATGCCTCGTCGCGCCTGCCGTTTCCGCCTGACCGCGGCCGGGCGTCCGTGCGAATGGCGATGTGGGCTTTCGTGAAGAAGGTTTCCATGTTAATGAGACATCACAGTTTCGGCCGACATGCAGCCGGCAGCCGAAGGCGGCCTGCACGTTTTGTTCGACAGGTGTCCCAATCGTTTGGGGCGCCTGTTTTGTTTTTTAGTGCCGAAGGGCGATGGAAGCAGACAGAAAAAACGTTATAATTTTCAGTAAAAGAAAAATGAAGGGATCGATGGTGGTTGAAACTGGGCGATCATGTGAAATTGGCCCGCTTGATGAAGGGGTTGACTCAAGAGGAGGCGGCGGACGGTATCATTTCGGTCTCGTATTTGTCGAAAATTGAAAACAATCAAGCCACGCCGAGCAAAGACGTGCTTGACCTGCTGTTCCGCCGGCTCGGCATCCGTCAAGGTGAAGGCAAAACGGCCGCTTCATGGCGTGAATCGGTGATGGACTGGTACAAAACGATGGTGGCCAGAGAGGTGCAAGCCGCCCGCGAGAAGCATGAAACGGTGAGGCAGCTGTGCCAGGAGAGCAACGATATCGAAGCGGCGATTTACTTCCAATTGATGTACGTCCGGTATTTGCTGCTGCTTCGCGATGTCAAAGGGGCTGAGGCGGCGGCGCGGAGCGTACAGGAGTGGTATGAGGCGCTCGATGATGCGATGCGCTACTACTATTGGAAGTTTTTTGGGCTTCTCTATTATTGTCAAGAAAAATACGACGATGCTTTGCAATGCTACCAAAAGGCAGAACGGTTGTCGGGGGCGGAACGCCGGCCGGGCTGGGAGAAGGCGGATTTGGATTATTTGTTGGCGCTTTCATACAGCCGGACGTGGAACGTGTTTTCGTGCCTCCGCTATGCCGAGCAGGCCTTGGCGCTCAGTCAGGCGGAGTACGATTTGCGCCGCAGCGCTGAATGCCATATTTTGCTCGCGATTTGCTACCGGCGATGCGGGGAGATCGACAAAGCGGTCGACCATTGTCTGCTGGCCCAAAAGGCGGCGAGGATGGTGGATGATCGACGACTTCTGGGGATTGTGGAACACAATCTCGGCCACTTGAAAGGAATGAAACGTCAATACCGCGAGGCGGTGCAACATTACGAGAACAGTTTGATCTATAAAGAGGACGTCCCGCTGGATGCTCGGCTCATCACGCTTTTGTCGCTCGTGCGCGTGCATTGCGATGCCAAGCATTATCGCAAAGCGTCGATGGCTGTCGAGGAAGGGTGGAAACAGCTCGAACAAGCCCCTAACGGCGCGTCCGAGCATTATGAGTATTATTTGCATTTTTCCATTTACCGGCTGCTGTTGTCGGGCGAGGGGGAAGCGTTCGAGCGGCTGCTCAAGCACGAAGCCATTCCGTATTTTCAAAGGCGGAAAGAATACGAAGACGCCGCCTGCTATGCCGAATATTTGGCCGATTACTACGCGCGCTTGCGCCAGTACAAACAAGCGGCCCATTATTATCGGCTCAGTTGCGAGCTTTTGCGGAAACGGGAAAGGAGGTGAAGCGGTTGAAAAAGCGAATCATCCTGATCATCGCACTCGCTGTCCTTGGTCTTGCTTCCGCCTTCGCCGGCGGAACCGGCGTGAAAGAAGCAGCGAAAGACGAACATCCGCCGCCGACCGTGATCGCCCGGTAACCGGGCGTGCGATAGGCCGCGAAACTAAAGCAAAACCGTAAACAGTGGCGCCCCTAAAGGGCCCCTTTTTTCTTTGAAAATGCGCCGCCTTGATCAGTCATTTTCATGCCTAGGTGGGGAGCAAGGCTTGCACATAGATGTTTTTTATGAGCGGAGGAGGCCCCCTTCCCCGGGTGGCGTCACGCCTTGCTGTGGATCAGGAAGCATTGCGCTATGGACGAAGCGAGCCTCCTTTCGTTCTCGGGATATAGCCGAAAAGAACCAGGGGAGGAAAAACGAAAGTCCGGCCGTGCACGGAGGGCGTGTCATTGCCGTTCATTTTCCCAATACAATAAGGATGACTATTTTGGTAAAATTCATAATGTAAGGAATCATCAAATACATATTCAAGAAAGGGGAAGAGGAGAATGAACAAACGGGCGATGCTCGGGGCGATCGGGCTGGCGTTCGGCCTGCTGGCGGCGCCGATCGGCGCTTCGGCGAAGGGGGAATCGATCGTCTGGAACGAACAATGGAAGACGCCGTCATTCGTGTCCGGTTCGTTGCTAAACGGAGGGGAACAAGCGCCGGAAGAGCTCGTTTATCAATACGTCGATCGGGAAAACGGCACATTCCGCCTCGGCGGACGCGCCCGCGACCGTTTGGCGCTGATCGGCAAACAGACTGACGAACTTGGCCATACCGTGATGCGGTTTGAACAGCGGCATCACGGTATACCGGTTTACGGCGCCATGCTGGCTGCCCATGTGAAAGATGGCGAGCTGATCGCGCTGTCGGGGTCTTTAATTCCCAATTTAGACGGCCAGCCTCGGTTGAAAAAGGCGAAAACGGTCACCGTCCAACAGGCGGAAGCTATTGCCGAGCAAGACGTAACGGAGACAGTGACGAAGGAGCGGCCGACAACCGAAAACGGCGAGCGGACGCGGCTCGTCATTTACCCGACTGATGGCACGGCCCGCCTCGCTTATGAAGTGAACGTCCGCTTTTTAACCCCGGTTCCCGGCAACTGGGTGTATATCATTGATGCAACCGATGGGGCCATTTTGAATAAGTTCAACCAAATCGACACCGCCAAGCCCGGCGGCGGGCAGCCGGTCGCCGGCGCGTCGACGGTCGGCGTGGGCCGGGGTGTGTTGGGGGATCAGAAATATATCAATACGACGTATTCCTCGTATTACGGCTACTACTATTTGCAAGACAATACGCGCGGCAGCGGCATTTTTACGTATGACGGACGAAACCGCACTACACTGCCCGGCAGCTTGTGGGCCGATGGCGACAACCAACTGTTCGCCAGCTATGACGCGGTGGCCGTGGACGCCCATTATTACGCCGGCGTCGTGTATGATTACTACAAAAATGTGCACGGCCGCCTGAGCTATGACGGCAGCAACGCCGCCATCCGTTCGACCGTCCATTATGGCCGCGGCTACAACAACGCGTTTTGGAACGGTTCGCAAATGGTGTACGGCGATGGCGATGGACAGACGTTTTTGCCGTTTTCCGGCGGCATTGACGTCGTTGGGCATGAGTTGACCCATGCGGTGACGGATTATACGGCCGGGCTTGTTTACCAAAACGAATCTGGCGCCATCAATGAAGCGATGTCCGATATTTTCGGCACGCTCGTGGAGTTCTACGCCAACCGCAACCCGGACTGGGAGATTGGCGAAGACATTTACACGCCTGGGGTCGCCGGCGATGCGCTCCGCTCGATGTCCGACCCGGCGAAATACGGCGATCCGGATCATTATTCCAAACGGTACACCGGCACGCAAGACAACGGCGGCGTGCATACGAACAGCGGCATCATCAATAAAGCGGCGTACTTGCTCAGCCAAGGCGGCGTCCATTACGGCGTGAGCGTCACCGGCATCGGCCGCGACAAAATGGGGAAAATTTTCTACCGGGCGCTTGTCTACTATTTGACGCCGACGTCGAACTTCAGCCAGCTGCGCGCCGCCTGCGTGCAAGCGGCCGCTGATTTGTACGGGTCGACAAGCCAAGAAGTCAACTCGGTGAAACAGGCGTTCGATGCGGTTGGAGTGTATTAAGACGAATGAAGTTTCTGACGTCACGCGTCCCGCTGTTCGGGGGCGCGTGACGCCTTTTGTGGGCAGGATTTTCCCTAAATGCGTGGAAAAGGAAAAAGAAAACGGGGGAATGGCGATGTACAAAGTGAAAGTGTTTGATAAAGAGCATGAAAAAGATTTGGAAGCGGCGGTCAATGATTTTTTAGCCCGATTGAAAGACGGACAGTTGATCGATGTCAAGTACAGCGTGGCGGCGATGGAATCGGAAGGCGAGCAAATCTACTGTTTTTCCGCCATGGTCATTTACCGGACTTGACACTTCACACGGCTCCAGACTGCGGGATTCTTTGGCCGTTTTCGTGCTGATCCCCCCAAAGCGGGCGACGCTTTTTTCGTTTCGGCATTTCCATTTCAGGCGGCGAAATTTTGCGATCGCCCGCCTTGAAGACGGGCGTTGTCGGAATGTCAGCGAACGCCCCGGAGCACCCGAGGGGCATGAGGACGGCGGTCAATTCGTTGCTGTCTGCCCCGCGGAGCCGCTCTCCCCGTTTTTTTCCGCCAATGCATAGCGGGCGGCGTTCACGCCGGCGAGCCGCCCGGTGACAAGGGCGGCGGTGATGTTGTAGCCGCCCGTGTAGCCGTGAATGTCCAAAATTTCCCCACAAAAGTAAAGGCCGGCCATGCATTTGGAGGCCATTGTTTTCGGCTCAATTTCTTTGACCGACACGCCGCCGCCGGTGACGAATGCTTTCTCAAGCGGCAGCGTGCCGTGGACGTAAAAGGTAAATTGTTTGCACTGTCGGACAAACGCCCGCAGCTCCTCATGGCCGACCGTGCCGGCAGAGGCGTGCGGGTCGATGCCGGCCCGCTCGAGCAAAAAGACGGCGTACCGCTCGGGAAGCACCGTTTTGGCGATCGTTTTCATCGCCTTTTTCGGCTCCTCTTTGCACAGCTTGGCGAACTGTTGAAACAGCTCTTCCTGCGTCACGTCCGGAAGCGCGTCGATACTCATTTTGACCGCGCCGTCCGCCGCTTTTTTCAACGCCTTAACGACAAACTGGCTGCAGCGGAGAGCAGCTGGGCCGGAAATGCCGAAGTGCGTAAACAGCATATCCATCCGGTGGGTGATGATCGGTTTGCCATTCGGCTTTAAGACGCTTAACGCGACGTCGCGCAGCGACAAGCCTTGCAGCGTCCGCTCTCGGATGAACGGCTCATGCGAGACGATCGGAACTTCGGTTGGAAACAGTTCGGTCACCGTGTGACCCGCTTTTTCCGCCCACGGATAGCCGTCGCCTGTTGAGCCGGTTTGCGGCACCGATTTGCCGCCGACGGCGACGACAACCGCACGGGCGTGGATCGTCTCCCCGCTTTTCAGCGTGACACCGACTGTTTTTCCTTGTTCATACAACACGTCCGCCACTGGCGATTCAAGTCGAACATCGACGCCAAGGCGCGACAATTCGCGAACAAGCGCGTCGACGACCGACTGGGCGCTGTCGCTTTTGGGAAACATGCGGCCGTGGTCTTCCTCCTTGAGCGGCACGCCGAGCCGCTCAAAAAAGCGGATGATGTCTTCATTGTTAAATACGGAAAAGGCGCTGTATAAAAAGCGGCCGTTGCCGGGAATATGGCGGACCATTTCATCCACCGGCAGCCGATTCGTCACGTTGCAGCGTCCGCCGCCGGAGATGGCGAGCTTGCGCCCGAGCTTCGTTCCTTTTTCCAACAAGAGCACCTTCGCCCCTTCTTCGCCGGCGCCGATGGCCGCCATGAGCCCGGACGGACCGCCGCCGATGATGATGACGTCGTATCCCATGTTCATTCCACCCTTTCTTTCTGCGCGTGGCCGATATTTTTCGTTCCATTGACAACTATGGTAAAATAGATACGTTGTCATTTTCAACGTCCATGGCTAGGGAAGGGGTCATATGTCAACATCGAAACTGCTGCGCGGCACGTTTATTTTAACGGCTGGCGTGATGATTTCTCGCCTTCTTGGTTTATTTTACGTCATCCCGTTTTACCATCTTGTCGGCGAGCGCGGCGGGGCGCTGTACGGATACGGCTATGTGCCGTACCAAATTTTTTTGAGCTTGGCGACCGGCGGGCTGCCGGTGGCGGTGTCAAAGTTTGTGTCGAAATACAACGCGCTTGGGGAATACGGCGTCGGCTATCGGCTCTTTCGCTCCGGCCTTGTCTTGATGATCGCAAGCGGCATCGCCTCATGGCTCATTTTGTACGCCCTGGCGCCCATCTTGGCGCCGCACGTCATCGATGCGAAAACGAACGTCAACTCGGTCGACGACGTCACGGCCGTCATCCGCGCGGTCAGCTTTGCGCTCCTCATCGTGCCGGTGATGAGCTTGATCCGCGGATTTTTCCAAGGACATGAGTCGATGGGCCCGACGGCGCTGTCGCAAGTCGTCGAACAAATCGCGCGCATCGCGTTTTTGCTTGGGGCGTGCTACGTCATTTTGCGCCTGATGGACGGCTCGATCGTCTCCGCTGTGAGCGCGGCGACGTTTGCCGCGTTTGTCGGGGCGGCGGCGGGGCTTTTGGTGTTGCTTGTCTATTGGTGGAAGCGGCGTCCGTATTTGCAGTCGCTGCTTGCGCGTGACCGCGGCGAAGCGGACGTGTCGCTTTTGGCGATGTATAAAGAGCTGCTTCTTTCTTCGATTCCGTTTGTTTTTGTCGGCTTGTCGATGTCGCTGTACCAGCTCGTCGATCAGTTTACGTTCAATCACGCGATGGCGGCGGCGGGCCGCGGGAGCATCTCGGAGCACGCGTATTCCGTGTTCAACATGTGGGCGCAAAAGCTCGTCGTCATCCCCGTGACGCTCGCGACCTCGTTCAGCTTGGCGCTCATCCCGACGATTACGAAAGCGTATGTCGCGCAAGACCGGAAAGCGCTGCGGCAATATTTGAACCAGACGTTTCAAGTGCTCATGTTTTTAACGCTCCCGGCGGTGATTGGCATGGCGGTGCTGGCAGGGCCGGTGTACAGCTCGTTTTACAGCTATGATCCGCTTGGTGAACAAGTGTTGCGCTGGTATGCGCCGGCGGCGATTTTGTACGCTTTGTTTTCTGTGACGGCGGCGATCATGCAAGGCATCAACGAGCAGCGGTTTACGGTCGTCAGTTTGACAGCCGGCTTGCTTGTGAAGCTTTTGCTCAACACGCTGCTCATTATGAAATGGTCGGCCGTCGGGGCCATTGTGGCCACGATGGCGGGCTATTTCGTCTCGGTGGCGTTCAATTTATGGGTCATTCAGCGCCGCACGCGCTACCGCTATCAGTTTGTCGCCCGCCGGACGGCGTTTATGGCCATCCTGACGGCGGCGATGTCAGCGGCGGTTATGGGGGTCGAGGCGCTGGCGTCCCGATGGATCGATTACCGCGCCGGCACCGCTGAATCGGTGGGCGCTGTTTCCATCGGCGTAGCGGTCGGGGCGGCCGTCTACTTGTTTCTCAGCATCCGCTCCGGGTTGTTTTCGGCGCTGTTTGGCGACCGGTTTGCGTTTTGGCGCCGGAAAGAGAAAAAGGCGGTATCGTAGACGAGGGTGTATGGGGGGATCGGCCGTTTCCTAGAAGCGGCTCGTTTAGGCCGGGAGCCTGGCGGACGGCGCTTCTTGCGAACATCGCGGCGCCCGAGCGAAAGGGTTCGACGACGGCTGTTTTTCGCCCTCCCCCATGCCGTTCGGCTTGCGGCAAAAAAAGAAGAAGGCGGTCGTCCCCGCCTTCTTTCTCCATTTCGCTTACGACAGGCCGAGCCGGCGTTCGACGCGATCGAGGCGGCTTTCCACCCGGTCGAGCCGGCGGTCGAGCCGTTCGACGGCCCGCTCAAGCCGTTCGATGCGCCGCGCCCAGTTGGCGAATGGCCCGCCTGGGTATCCGGGCCAAAATTGGCTGGCTGGCGGCTGTTGACGGTAATCATCCAACGTTGGGACATAATAGTAATATTCATTCATCGGCAAATCCCCCTTCTTGATGTTTCCTTCACAGTGTATGGGGGGAAGGCGGAAGCGGACTAGATGAACGCCTAATGAAGGCCATATTTTTAGGAGGGAGATTTGTGGAGCTGCGCATTGACAAGCTGCTCGCCCATATGGGGTATGGGACGAGGAAGGAAGTGAAAAAGCTGCTCAAGTCCGGAGCGGTGAAAGTGGACGGCGCGCCGGTTCGTGATGCGAAAACGAAAGTGCGGCCGGATGAGCAAATCGTGACCGTTTGGGGAGAAACGGTCGAGTACAAGCCATTCATTTACTTGATGATGAATAAGCCTTCGGGGGTCGTTTCCGCGACGGAAGATGCCGTGGAAGAGACGGTCGTCGATTTGCTTGAAGAAGAAGACCGGGCATTTTCCCCGTTTCCGGTCGGGCGGCTTGACAAAGATACGGAAGGGCTGCTGCTCTTGACGAATGACGGCCAGCTCGCCCATCAGCTGTTGTCGCCGAAAAAACACGTGCCGAAAACGTATTTTGCCGTCGTGGACGGGGAAGTGACGGAAGCGGATGTCGCGGCGTTTCAGCGCGGCGTCGTCCTTGATGACGGCTATGAAACAAAGCCGGCCAAGCTCGTTGTGTTGAAATCCGGCCTTCGTTCCGATGTCGAGGTGACGATCACCGAAGGGAAGTTCCATCAAGTGAAGCGGATGTTTCAAGCGGTCGGCAAGCGGGTCGTCTATTTAAAACGAATTCAAATGGGGCCGCTGCCGCTTGACCCGGATTTGGCGGTCGGTGAGTATCGGGAATTGACGGACGAAGAGGTGGACATGTTGAAGCAATACCGGCCAGAGACGGACGAAAAAAAAGGAACCTGACGCGGTTCCTTTTTTATGGAAAAATAGTGGATATTCATCTGTGGAAAAATGGTTCGCGTTCATCTCCCATCTTGCCTACCCTATTGGCACCGGGTTTACGAAGAGATGCGCACTTTTTTGTTTGTGGTCGTCCATTTGCCCTTGCTTGGGCTGCGAACGAGATCGTTGTACATAAGCACGTTTAAGTCGCGCTGGATCGTTCGTGGGGTGGTGCCGAACTCATCAACAAGCTCTTGGGTCGTAACCGTTCCTTTTTCGCTAATGTACATATACACGGATTTGATGCGGGTAAGCATCCGATGTGTTGAAGGTTTCAAAAGACCACTCCCTATCTTAGCATCATTCGCATGGCACAACCGACTGCTAGCAGATGAGAGATGTCTTTGTCTGTTTACTACCATTGTACACGAAATAAGAGGGAAAATGCTACCCGGTTGCCTCTATTCACGAAAAATTTCAACATTTTGTCATGAAACGGAAATCGATTTGCAACGAATGAAACATTTTGACTTCCTGTTTTTGATATGATACGTTGGCAACAAAGGGTGTTGAATAAGGAAAGGAAGAATGGCGTTGAACATCGACTGGATGAACGAAGCGAAGAAACGAAAAGACGATCTTGTCCGCGACGTGCAAGCGCTTGTCCGCATTCCGAGCGTCCGCGATGACGGCGGGGCGAAACCGGGGGCGCCGTTTGGCCCGAAGGTGGCGGAGGCGCTCGATTACATGTTAACTCGCGGTCAAGAAGAAGGATTTCGCATTAAAAACGTCGACGGCTATGCCGGTCATATCGAAATGGGAGAAGGGGAGAAGCTCGTCGGCGTGCTCGGCCATCTGGACGTCGTGCCGGCAGGGGACGGTTGGTCCGTTGATCCGTTTGCTGCTGAGGTCAAGGATGGCCGCCTTTACGGGCGCGGGGCGATCGATGACAAAGGGCCGACCATCGCGGCGTTTTACGCCTTGAAAATCGTCAAAGAACTCGGCTTGCCGCTCCGCAAGCGGGTGCGGCTTATCCTCGGCGGCGACGAGGAAAGCGATTGGCGTTGCGTCGCTCATTATTTTCAGCGGGAAGAAATGCCGGATGTCGGGTTTGCGCCGGATGCTGATTTTCCGATCATTCATGCCGAAAAAGGAATCATTGACGCCGATTTGTCGTACCGACCGCCTGAATCGGCGGAGGCGGAAGGGCTCGCGCTTGCCTCATTCCAAGCCGGGCGCCGCTACAATATGGTGCCGGATGCGGCCGAAGCGGTGATGGAAGGAGCGGGACGGACGGAGGAGCTGCTTGGCCTCTATGAACAGTTTTGCCGAGAGCGCGGCGTAAAGGGGAGCATGAGGCAAAGCGAAGGGGCCGTCGTCTTTCAATTGGAAGGGGTGTCCGCTCATGGCGCCGAGCCGGAGCGCGGCAAAAACGCCGGCGTCTATTTGGCGCAGTTTTTGGCGTCGCTTCCGCTCGATGGCCGAAGCCGGCCGTTCGTTCAGTTTGTGACCTCCGCCTTTTTCGGCGATGCCCGCGGCCGGCGGCTCGGCCTTGCGTATCGGGACGAACAAAGCGGCGACTTGACCGTCAACGTCGGGGTGCTGTCGTATGACCGGCGGCATGGCGGAACGATTGGGCTGAACATCCGCTATCCGGTGACGGCCGACGGCGACGCGATCCGCCGGACGCTCGCCGGCGCTGCGGCTGAACATGGATTCGCGCTCAGCCGTTTCAGCGATACGAAACCTCATTATATCGATCCGAGCCACGAGCTTGTCCGCACGCTTCAGCGCGTCTACGAAGAGCAGACGGGCGAGCCGGCCCGGCTTTTGGCCATCGGCGGCGGCACATACGCCCGCGCCTTGACCGCCGGGGTGGCGTTTGGCGCGTTGTTTCCGGGCCGTCCGGATGTCGCCCACCAGAAAGATGAGTATATCGAAATCGACGATTTGGTGAAAGCGACCGCCATTTACGCGCAGGCGATCTACGAGCTGGCGAAATAAACGGCGGTCCGCCGCTCCGGCGAAAAAGAGAGCGGGGCGGGCGTTGTTTTAACGAAAGGGGGGACGGGATGGAAGCGGCGTTCAAACGGGGGGCGGCAGCGCGAAAAACGGTGTTTCCGCTCTTTTACTTTCTCATCTTTTTTGCTTTTGGCGCGTTGTTTCCGCTTTTGTCCGTCTATTTGCAGGAAGAGGCGCGCCTTTCGGGGGCGGCGATCGGCTGGATCATGTCTCTTCCTCCGATCGTGACGATGGCGGCCCAGCCGCTTTGGGGCACGGCGGCCGATTACACGCGCAAACCGGTCGGCCTTTTGCTGGCAGCGCTCGTGCTGGCGGCGCTGTTTGGGGTCATGTATGCGCTCGCCGGCAGCTATCGGCTGTTTGTTGTGCTCACCGTGCTGCTGTCAGCGATGCAAAGCGCCATCGTTCCGCTTTCCGACAGCCTCGCCCTTCGCCATGTGCACGAACAGGGAGGAAACTACGGGGCGATCCGGCTGTGGGGGTCGCTTGGGTTTGCGATGGCGGTGCTGGCCGTCGGCTGGCTGTCTGATCATATCGCCTTTGCGGTCATTTTTTACGCCTTTTCGTTGGCGCTGCTCACCGCGGCGGCTTTGGCCACCCGCCTGCCGCGCTATCCGATGGGGGCGCCGGGGGCGCTGACGCGGCAGGACGTGCGCGGGCTGCTGGCGTCCCGCCCGTTTCGGCTGCTGCTTGTGGCGACGTTTTTATTGTTTGGCCCGATTTTGGCCAACAATTCGTATTTCGGGTTGCTCATTCATGAGCTGGGCGGGACGTTGACCGGCATTGGCCTTGCTTTTTTGTTTGCCGCCGGCAGCGAGGCGCCGTTTATGAAAGCGGCGGATCGGCTCATCGGCCGTTTCGGCATGGTGCGGCTTCTTCTATTGGCGGCGCTCATCTCGGCGGCTCGCTGGCTGGCGTATGCGGCCGACCCGCCGCTTTGGTTTGTGTATATGACGACGGTCGTGCAAGGCTGTTCGGTCGGTCTGGCGATCCCGACGGCGCTGCAATATGCGCGCCGCCTGGCGCCGGAGCGGGTGCAGGCGACGGCCGTCGCGCTATACTCAGCGGTCGGCAACGGCCTTGGCGCGTGGTTTTGCACGTTGGTGGGCGGATATTTGCTTGAGCGTTGGCAGATCGGCGCTGTCTACTTGTTTTTTAGCATCTGCACGATCGTGGGTGTGCTCGTGCTCCTTTTGCTCGCAAAACGAGAACGAACGGCAGGTGAAGAGAAGTGAAACGAAGCCATTATTTTATCGCTGTTCCGCTGACGTCTGAAGCGAAACAAGCCATTGCCCGATTTTCGGGGGATGCGTCGTCATCGCTGCCGTTTCGCACATGGGTGCATGAAGAGGATTATCATATCACCCTCGCGTTTTTAGGCGATGTGCCGCCGGGGAAAATGGCGCCGCTGTGCGAAGCGATGGCCGCCGTCGCCGCCAAAAGCGCCCCGTTTTCCCTCGCGCTTGCCGGACTGGGGACGTTCGGGGAGCGGACGGCGCCGCGCATTTTTTGGCAAGGGGTGAAAGAGGAGGCTGCGTTGAACGAGCTGCGACGCGATGTGTATGAAGCGTGCCTTGCGCTCGGCTTTTCCCTCGACCGGCGGCCGTTTGCCCCGCATATTACGATCGCCCGCAAATGGCAGGGCGAGGCGCCGTTTCAGCCGGAGGCGCTCCGTTCGCTTCCAGCCGCTTCGACGGTGTTTTCGGTGCCGGAAATCGTGCTGTACCGGACGAATATGGAGAAAACGCCGAAATACGAGACGATCGCCGCGTTCCCGTTGCTTGGCGCGCCGGACGGCCGGAGCGGGTGAAGGCATGGGGCAGCTTTTGAAGCTGCGGGATTATATTTCCCGCTATGAAACGGATGTGTATCATTATGTGCCGGAGTTTATCCGGCTGAAACAATGGCAATGGGAGCAGGCGAAAGCGCGTTGGGAGGCGGAGCGGGACGCCGATGGCGCGCGGCGGGAACCGGGAGAAACGTGGGACTTTTTGCTTGACAAGCCGTCATGGTGGGAGCGGCTCATCGGCCGCTGGCGCCGCGGCCCGGAGCCGGAGATGGACGAAGAACGGCCGCCCGCCCCGTCTTTGAGCCGGGCGGCCACCCTCGATGAGCTGAAGCGGCAGTTTCTTGACGATTTGTTTGAGCTCCAGCTGAGATGGGCGAGTTCAACGATGACGCACATCTCTTTTGTGGATGAAGCATGGTACGGCGATGAAAGGTTGAAATATTTTTTGCAGCGGTTTCCGGACACCTATTTATGTTTTTACCGGCCAGTCGCGGCAGCCGGCAAGGCGGCCGTCGAGCTTGAGACGATTTTGTTGACGCCGGCGGCCGCTTGGTGCCTCGCGTTTGTCGAAGGGGAGCCGGACAACGTCGTCATCGCCTCCACCGGCCGGTTTTGGGTGGAACGCGCCGGAGCGGACACAGTGAAGCGGGTCAACCCGGTTATCTCGCTGCGGCGGACGGAAGGAATCGTTTCGGACATTTTCCGCCGGCACGGTGTGGAGTGGCCGATCCATCTGGCGGTTGTCAACCGCTATGGCTACATTGACAGTGGCCATCTCTTTCCATTTGTCCGCTATATCGATAAGCGAAACTATGAATCATGGTTTTCCCGCCTGCGCGGCTCGGCCCTGCCGCTTCGGCACGGGCAGCTGAAGGCGGCTGAAGCACTGCTCAGGCATTGCATCAGCTTTTCGAGCCGCCGTTATGACGGGAATAGCGGCGTTGATGAGTGGCAACAATAGAATCATGTGTGCATCGATGGGGCGACCGGCCGTTTTTTTGGCACCGCCCTTTTTCTTTTGCGTATGATAGTACTAACGGGAGGCAAAAAAAGGGGGTGAACCGCGATGCTTCACATCAGCCGAACGTTTGCCGCCTATTTGGACGAGATCGATCAAATAACAGTGATCGTGCCGAAAGCGCGCTGCCTCGACAACATGGAGCCGTTTGTGATGACGGCGCCCAGCGGAGAAGACATCCCGCTTGTGGTGCAACAAAAGGAGGACTTGGGCGATGCGGTCAAATATGTGTGCCGGTTTTCGGTGCCGTTTCAAATTGGAGAGACGCATTGGATTCGCGCCCGCTCCGGGGAGGAGTCCGATGTGCAAATCGGGGCGGTGGTGCGGACGGCAGCGTTTGATGACCAGTTTTTTTACGACGGAAAGCTTGGCGTGGAGTATGCGAAAGAGCAGACGATCTTCCGCGTTTGGGCGCCGACGGCCACTGCCGTGAGCGTCAAGCTCGTCCATCCAGACCATGGCGATGTCCGCTATGTGCCGCTTGTGCGCGGGGAGCGCGGCGTCTGGTCGGTGGCCGTCTCCGGGGACTGGGAGCGGGCGCGCTATATGTATGTCGCCTGCATTAACCGCGTCTGGCGCGAGGCGGTTGACCCGTATGCGACCGCTGTCTCGGTCAACGGAGAGCATGGCGTGATCGTAGATTGGGAAAAAACGAAGCTGGCCAAGCCTGCTCCGCCGCTTCCGCCATGCCCGTCGCCGACCGATGCCGTCATTTACGAGCTGAGCATCCGCGATTTTACGAGCCATCCCGACAGCGGCGCCGTCTGGAAAGGAAAATACCTCGGGTTGACGGAGGAACATACGCGCGGGCCGAACGGGACCGTCACTGGGCTTTCCTATTTGAAGGAGCTGGGCGTCACCCATGTCCAGCTCATGCCGTTTGCCGATTTCGCCGGGGTCGATGAGCGCGATCCACAAGCGGCCTACAACTGGGGATACAATCCACTTCATCTATATGCGCCGGAAGGAAGCTATGCCACCGATCCGCATGATCCATACGCGCGCATTGTCGAGCTGAAGCAGGCGATCCGCGCGCTGCAGGAGAACGGCTTGCGCGTCGTGATGGACGCGGTGTACAACCATGTGTACGACCGGGAGCAGTCGCCGCTTGAGAATCTTGTTCCCGGCTATTACTTCCGCTATGACGCCTACGGCCGGCCGGCCAACGGCACCGGTGTCGGCAACGATATCGCCTCCGAGCGGCGGATGGCGCGCCGCTGGATTGTCGATTCAGTGGTGTTTTGGGCGAAAGAGTACGGCATAAACGGGTTTCGTTTTGATTTGATGGGCGTGCATGATATCGAAACGATGAAGTCGGTGCGCGACGCGCTCGATGCGATCGACCCGTCCATTCTCGTCTATGGGGAAGGCTGGGACTTGCCGACGCCACTCGCTCCGGAGCAAAAAGCGACGATGGCGAACGCCAAGCGGCTGCCGCGCCTTGCCTATTTCAATGACCGGTTCCGCGATGCGGTCAAAGGCAGCACCTTCTATTTGCCGGACCGCGGGTTCGCTCTTGGCGACTCCGCCGGCCGCGAGCAGGTCAAAACGGCGATCGCCGGCAGCCTGCAGGCGTTCGGCGGTCTGTTTTGCCATCCGCTTCAATCGATCAACTATGTCGAATGCCATGACAACCATACATTTTGGGACAAAATGGAGGCCGCCAACGGCCATGAACCGGAATGGCTTCGTCGTAAACGGCAAAAATTGGCGACTGCAATCGTTCTGTTGGCGCAAGGCATCCCGTTTTTGCACAGCGGCCAAGAGTTTTATCGGACGAAAGGCGGCGACGAAAACAGCTACCGGTCGCCCGATGCGGTCAACCGGCTCGACTGGGAGCGGAAAAGCCGCTATGAAGACGATGTCCGCTACATCCAAGGATTGATCGCCATCCGCCGGGCGCACGGCGCGTTCCGCCTAGCGACCGAAGTCGATGTGCAGCGCCATTTGACGTTTCTCGAACCAATCCCGCCATCGGTCATCGCCTATTGGCTGCGCGATGTCGCCCTTTACGGACTGTGGACGGACATTGTCGTCATTCACCATAACGAGGAAACTGGGGTAGTCATCGCCCTTCCGGATGACGGGGAATGGCACGTTGTATGTGACGGAGAGCGAAGCGGGACCGTCCCTCTTCGGCAAGTGCGCCGCTTTTTGGACGCGGACGGCATCGGCACATGGGTGCTCGTCAAAACGGGCGCGGCCGCGGATGTGGAAAACGGAAAATGAAGCCGGACGGCATGACAGCGGCCCCGCCGTTTTTTCGCCTTGGCGGATGAAGAATGGAATCTTTAGGAGGTTTGTTTGGCAAGAAAAATGTTTGCATGCCGGGGTTGTATTTCAGTATAATACAAGTAACATGGACGGAAGCAGGCTGCGGGATGGCCGTCCTTTTTATTTGTACTTTAAGTCGCAGGTGAACATGCTTTGGAACAGTTACTAGGTAAGGAGTGGGCGATCACTCCGGCTGGCGGTGCAACAGGGGATGCGTATTTTGCGGAATATGAGGGGAAGAAGCTGTTTTTGAAACGGAATTCTTCCCCGTTTCTTGCCGTGCTGTCTGCCGAGGGCATCGTCCCGAAGCTTGTATGGACGAAACGGCTGGAAAACGGCGATGTGTTTACGGCTCAGCAATGGCTGAACGGGCGGGAACTGAAGCCGCATGAAATGAAGAGCGGGCAGGTGGCGGCGCTGCTGAAGAAAATTCACGGCTCGAAAGAACTCGTGACGATGCTTCAGCGGCTTGGCAAAACGCCGCTGCACCCGAAGGCGATGTTCGCTGCGCTCGCTGAGCAGCAGAGGCGCCATCCGCTCGGTTTGGCGGCCGTTTCCGAAGCGCTCGGCTGGCTTGAGCTGCGCGTCCCGCTCCTGCCGGCTGATCAATATGTCGTTTGCCACTGTGACATCAATCATAACAATTGGCTGCTTGCCGATGACGGCACGTTGTACTTGATCGATTGGGATGGGGCGGTCATTGCGGATCCGGCCATTGACATCGGCACACTGCTTCATCTATACATTCCACGCGCCGAATGGGAAGCGTGGCTGCGCGAGTATGGGGTGGCGTGGACGGAGGAGCTTGGCCTCCGCCTGAAGTGGTATACGATCGCCCATACGCTTTACTCGCTGTTTTGGCCGAAGGGAAAAGACTGGAAAAAAGAAAAGGAGCGGTCGCTCCAGTTTTTGCACCGTGTGTTGTCCGACCCGCTTTGACGTGCACCGAAGCGGCAGCGCAAAGCGCGGCGGTTTGGCGCCGCCCCCTGTTCAGGAGAGCTCGTTCACCCAGTCGGCGAGCTGGCTTTGATGAGCGGAAATGTGGGCGCTTAAATCGGCGCTGTATTTTCCGCCTTGGCCGTAGGCGTAAATGTTCGGAAGAATTTGCTTGACATGGGCGTTCACTTCGCTATTGGCAAGCAGCGACTTTACAAGCCGCTCAATTTGTTCACATTCGGAGACGGTTCCGCAGCAATCAAGCTGATGTTCGGATAAAATATCGCGGAGCACGGTCAATTGGTCGTTATGGTCGAGCGCCATGTCGATCACCATCCTTCAAGCAAAGCTGTATGTTGTTAATATGCCCGGGCGCAGCAGCGTTTATGCCCGGGTGTTTGCTTCTTTGGGCGCGACTATGATATCGTCAAACTGACAAATTCAACGAGGCAGAGGTGTCCGTATGCGTTTGCGCAACAAACCGTGGGCGAAAGACAAAATCGCCGCTTATCCGCATTACGTCATTCCCGACCCGGAAGCGAGGCGTGGGCGATGGCGCGAACTGTTCGGCAACGAGCGGCCGATCCATATTGAAATCGGCACGGGGAAAGGGAAATTTATCACCGAAATGGCGAAGCTTCATCCCGATCTCAATTTCATTGGCATCGAGCTGTATCCGAGCGTGCTCGTATCAGCGCTTGACAAGCTGATTGAGAGCGAGCTGCCGAACGTGCGGCTGCTCAATGCCAATGCGAAAGACCTCGGCACATTTTTTGCCGACGGGGAAGTCTCCCGCATTTATTTGAATTTTTCCGATCCGTGGCCAAAAAAGCGGCACGAGAAGCGGCGGCTTACATATCGGGATTTTTTGGCGCTTTATGAACGCATTTTAACGGAAGACGGCGACATTCATTTGAAAACGGACAACCAGTCGTTTTTTGAATACTCGCTCGTCAGCTTGTCGCAATACGGCTTTGTGCTCGCGGCGGTTCAGCTCGATTTGCATCGGAGCGATGTCGAAGGCAATGTGATGACCGAATACGAGGAGAAGTTTTCCGCTAAAGGCAACCGCATTTACCGCTGCGAGGCGGTGCGCCCGCGGCGGGCGTAGCCGCAAACGGAAGAGCCCCAACAGGCGGGGCTCTTTTTTGTTTTACGAAAAGCCGACAGGGGCGGACGCTGCGCTGCCGCGACCAAGAGGGCACGATGCCGGCCCAGTCTGCGAACATCAAAGCGGATGAGCGTTTCCGGCCTTACAAAAAAAGGCGGTGTCCCAAAAGGATCGGGACACCCCTTTCGTTTTTATATATACACCGATCGCTTCTTCCGTGCTATATTTTGTGTCTATCCTGAAGACAGACAGCCTTTTGGGTCAGCCCCGCTCAAACGGAAACATGTTGCACCACACCGATTTTCATCCCGTTTTTGGTCATCGATATGATCGTCGGCTCAAACAGAAAAATGTTGAACCGCACCGGTTCGCCCACGGAACACCGCCGTTTTCCCCATCGGTTTAGAACGGAACGGCGGGGCGGTTTTTTTCTTTCTCGATTATGAAGAAAATGGTACACTAAGGAAGGGGGGAGATGGACATGGAACAGCTGAAAATCGGGCAAATCACCTTGACGTGGCTGAACGGAGGCGTCACTCACCTGGACGGCGGGGCGATGTTTGGCGTCGTTCCGAAGCCGCTTTGGTCGAAAAAGTATCCGCCAAACGACAACAACCAGATTGAGCTGCGCACCGACCCGATTTTGGTTGAAGCGGGCGGCAAGCGGCTGCTCATTGAGTCCGGCATCGGCAACGGCAAGCTGACCGACAAACAAAAGCGCAATTTCGGCGTCACCGAAGAATCGTCGCTCGATGAGTCGCTTGCCGCGCTTGGGCTTGCGCGCTGCGACATTGACATTGTCATCATGACGCATCTTCATTTTGACCATGCGTGCGGCTTGACAGTGTGGGAAGACGGGCGGCTCGTGTCGGCGTTTCCGCGGGCGGCGGTCATCGTGTCGGATGTTGAGTGGGATGAGATGCGAAACCCGAACATTCGTTCGAGAAATACGTATTGGAAAGAAAACTGGGAACCGATCGCCGAACAAGTCGTTCCGTTTGCGAAAGAGACCGAAGTCGTTCCGGGAATCCGCCTTATACATACCGGCGGCCACAGCGCCGGCCATGCGATCGTGGTGATCGAATCAGACGGGGAGATGGCGATTCATCTTGGCGATTTGCTCGGGACGCACGCCCATCAAAACGTGCTTTGGGTGATGGCGTACGACGACTACCCGATGGATTCCATTTTTGCCAAACAGCGATGGCTCCCGTACGGCATGGAGCGAAACGCCTGGTTTACGTTTTACCACGACGCTTATTACCGGGCGGTGAAATGGCAGGCGGACGGCGCGATCGCCGCAGCGGTGAAGCGGAACCGGCCGCCGCTATAACAGTTTGGCCTCGATGACCGCGCCGGTGTAGGCGTTGACGAAAAATTCCGCGTCCCCGTCATCGCGGCAAACGCCGCCGCGGTAAACAGTGTACGTCAACCCGTTTTTCTCATACTGCTCCGGCGTAACTTGAATCCATGAACCGCGAATGGGGAGCGGTCCGCCGAGCGCGCGTTTCGCCATCGCGAGCGCTTGTTCCGGCGCGAGAAGCGTCGGCTTTGCGGCGGCGCGGACGGCGCAGATGGCGGCGGCGCCCACTGCGGCGCCAACGATCCATTTTTTCCAAGCCATGCGTTCGGTCCTCCTTTTGCCTTGATACGGTTTAGTATAGCCGATTTTGGCGAAATAGGTAAGCAGAACGGGAAAAGGAACTGAAAACAGAAAGGAAGATAGGCGATGAATGAAGAAACGCTCCAATTGTTTCAGACGTTGACCGAGCTGCCGGGGGCGCCGGGCTATGAACATCCGGTGCGCCAGTTTATGCGCCAAGAGCTGGCGAAGTATGCCGACGAAGTGGTGCAAGACCGGCTCGGCAGCGTTTTCGGCGTCAAGCGCGGCGACGAAACCGGCCCGACGGTGATGGTCGCCGGTCATATGGATGAGGTCGGGTTTATGGTGACGGCGATCACCGACAACGGCATGATCCGCTTTCAAACGCTCGGCGGCTGGTGGAACCAAGTGCTGCTCGCCCAGCGCGTGCAAATTATTACGGACAACGGGCCGGTCATCGGCGTCATCGGCTCGATTCCGCCGCACCTGCTTGATGAAGAGCAGCGCAATAAGCCGATGGACCTGAAAAACATGCTCATTGACATCGGTGCGGAAAGCCGCGACGACGCGGAGCGCATCGGCATTCGCCCCGGCCAGCCGATCGTGCCGGTCAGCCCGTTTACGCCGTTGGCGAACGGGAAGACGGTGATGGCGAAGGCGTGGGACAACCGGTTTGGCTGCGGGTTGGCGATTGAACTGCTGAAAGAGCTCCAAGGCGCTGCGCTGCCGAACGTCCTGTACGCCGGCGCGACTGTGCAGGAAGAAGTCGGGCTGCGCGGGGCGCAGACGGCGGCCACGATGATCAATCCGGACATCTTCTTCGCCCTTGAGGCGAGCCCGGCGAACGATATGACCGGCGACAAGCAGGCGTTTGGCCATATCGGGAAAGGAGCGCTCGTCCGTCTGTACGACCGGACGATGATCACGCACCGCGGCATGCGCGAATTTGTGCTCGATACGGCCGAGTCGCTTGATGTGCCGTACCAATTTTTCATTTCCCCGGGCGGGGGGACAGACGCCGGGCGAGTCCATGTCGCCAACCGCGGCGTGCCATCGGCGGTGATCGGCATTTGCGCCCGCTACATTCATACGCATGCGGCGATCATTCATGTCGACGATTATGCGGCGGCGAAAGCACTCATCGTCGAGCTCGTGAAACGGTGCGACCGGGCGACGGTTGAGGCGATCCGCCAAAACAGCTAGGCAAAGAGAAACGAACGGCAGAGCGGAACAAAGGGAGGGGGAGAAGCGGCAGCTTCTCCTTTTCCATGCGAAGGAGGGCCAATGATGAAAACTGTTGCGGTCGGAACGAAAAACGAAGCGAAAGTTGCCGCCGTCCGCGCGGTGTTCGCCGCGCCGTCGTGGCGCCTTGTGCCGCTGGACGTGCCCTCCGGCGTCTCCGTCCAGCCGCTGTCCGATGAAGAAACGCGGCTTGGGGCGATGAACCGCGCCAAACGGGCGCTGGACGCGGCAGGAGCGGAGATCGGCATCGGGTTGGAAGGCGGCGTGATGCGGATCGACGGGCAATGGTGGCTGTGCAATTGGGGGGCGTTGGCCGACCGAAGCGGCCTTGTTCTCACCGCGGCGGGTGCGCGCCTTGCCCTGCCGCCGGAGATCGGCGCCGGACTTGAAGCAGGAAGAGAACTCGGCGAGGTGATGGAGGAATATACGGGGCGGCGGAACATTCGCGCAAATGAAGGGGCGGTCGGCGTGCTGACGAACGGGCGCATCAAGCGTGCGGCGATGTTTTCCCACATCGTCGAGCTGCTGGCCGGCCACTATGAGTTTTTTTGCCAAAACGGACCGTTCACGGTATGATAAAAGGGAGCGGCTGACGACGCTATTATGCTAAGGAGGCAAACGAATGGACAGCCGGCAAATGTACGAGACGATTAAGAAGCGTCTAGGCGGCCATCCGCACTGGACGTTTCGCTTTGACGCCAAGCAGGATGCGATGCGCATCGAGGATGAACGCACGAAAAAAGGCGTGACGATTTCGCTTCCCGGCGTGATCGCCAAGTGGCACGATCAAAAAGACGAAGCGGTGCGCGAAATCGTCTATTACGTGGAACAAACGCTGAAAACGATGGAAGAAGCGGCGGCGCTTTCCGGCAACGAGCGGAACATTTACCCGGTCATTCGCTCGACATCGTTTCCGACGGAGACGAAAGAAGGCGTGCCGCTTGTGCACGATGGCCATACGGCAGAAACGCGCATTTATTATGCGCTTGATTTAGGCAAAACGTACCGCTTGATCGATGAACAAATGCTGAAAGCGGAGCGGTGGAGCGCCGAGCGGGTGAAGGAAATCGCCCGTTTCAACGTCCGGTCGTTGCCGACGCCGGTGAAAGAAGACCGCGTGGCGGACAACGTGTTTTATTTTGTCAACACGAACGACGGCTATGATGCGAGCCGGTTGTTGAACGAGGCATTTTTGGCGGAAATGGAAGCGCGCATCGAAGGGACGATGGCGTTGGCCGTCCCGCATCAAGATGTGCTCATTATCGCCGATTTGCGCAACGAGGTCGGCTACGACGTTCTAGCGCAAATGACGATGAGTTTTTTTGCCGGCGGCCGCGTGCCGATTACCGCCTTATCCTTTTTGTACGAAAACGGAGAGTTAGAACCTATTTTTATTTTAGGAAAAAAACGGAGAACGTAAGGTGCAAGGAGGAATCAACCGATGAATGTATTTTACAATCGCGAAGGAATCGGCGATGTATTGCTTGTGTCGCTGAAGCCGATTCCTGCCGAAGAGCGGGCGTTTGTGAAACGAGGCGACGTCGTTCGCATTTTTTCGGAGCGGAGCGGAGAGACGGTCGGTTACAACATTTTTTCCGCTTCTTCATACCATCCGTTTTCCGGCAACGGCCCGCTCGATGTCGATGAAGAACTCGTTGGCGTCATCAATGACATTTTGGCGAAAAACGGTTTTGACGAACCGATCGAGGCTGATTTGTCGCCGAAGTTTGTCGTCGGATATGTGAAAGAAAAAACGAAGCATCCGAACGCCGACAAACTGAGCGTCTGCCAAGTCGATGTCGGCGGTGAAGTGCTGCAAATCGTCTGTGGGGCGCCGAACGTCGCCGCCGGGCAGAAAGTCGTCGTCGCCAAAATCGGCGCCGTCATGCCGAGCGGCCTTGTCATTCAGGAAAGCGAGCTGCGCGGCGTCCGGTCATCCGGCATGATTTGTTCGGCGCGCGAACTTGGGCTGCCGAACGCCCCGCAAGAAAAAGGGATTCTTGTGCTCTCCGACGAGTACGAAGTCGGCCAGCCGTTCGTGTTTTGACCGTCCCGGCGGCGTTTTTGCCGACAATGAATGAGATAGAAAGAGTGAAACGGCCGATGAAATTTTGGAAACGATGGCTTCGCATGTTCGCGGAGGAAGAAGAGCAGGAACAGCCGCCCATTCCTCAACCGGAGCGTGCAGAGGCGAAAGTGGTGTACCAATACCCGCAAGGCCGCTTTCGGTTTCCGCTCATTCCCGACGATCAGCCGCGGGAGGAACAGAAACAGCCGCAGCGGTTGGTAGACGGGGGAAGAACGCGGACGGCCTCTGGCCGCCCGTCAGACAGCCTGGCGCGGGAAACGGCGGAAAAACGCCCGTTCCGCCCGTCCGATGTGCCGTCGCCGGTATTTGGGTATCAAAGACAGGGCGGCGAACAGCGGGGGGCAAAACGAACGCCGGTTTCCGACTTTAAGCCGGAGCAAAGCCGCTCCGCCTCTTTGGCGCCGCCCGAACAGGAAGAGAGCAGCAAAGCGACCGCCCCACCGGATGAACAAGCCGCCGTTGCGGCCGGGAGCGAAACGGCAGCAGAGACTATGGCCAAGGCCGCGGAAGAAGGGGCGCCGCGATCGGATGAGCGGCAGCACGATCAGCAGGAAAGGGGCGCCGCCGGGCAAGAGGAAGAGGAGCGGTCCGTCTTTGGCGCCGGTCCGCGGCTTGAAGAGGCGATTGAGAATGAAACGGCGGCGGAGAAGATCACCAAGGTGCTAGAAGAAGGAGCGCCGCGACCGGATGAGGGGCAACGCGGCCTTGGGGCGGAGAAAGGCGCCGGACGGGAAGAAGAAGCGCGGCTGTCTTCTCCCCGTCTCGGACGGGCGCGCATCCCGTACAATGTGATGATGCTAAAGGAAGACCGGCGCAAGCTCGAGGAACGCTCGCGCCGGGACGGCTATTCGCTGCCGCCGTCTGCGTTGCTTGAGCCGCCCGGGGAGGCGGCGTCTGCTGACGAACAGTGGATTCGCGAACAATGCGCCCGCCTCGACCGGACGTTTGCGAGCTTCCATATCGGAGCGAAGGTCGTTGGGGCAACGCAAGGGCCGACGGTGACGCAGTTTGAAGTGCAGCCCGATTTGGGCGTGAAAGTAAGCAAAATTACGAGCTTGACGGACGACATTAAACTGAGTTTGGCAGCGAAAGACATTCGGATTGAAGCACCGATTCCCGGAAAGCGGACGATCGGCATTGAAGTGCCGAACCCATCGAGCCGTCCGGTGCGGCTGCGGGAGATTTTAGACGACCGCGCCTTCCGCGAGCGCCGCTCTCCGCTCACTGTCGCCCTTGGGCTTGACATCAGCGGCGCGCCGGTCGTGACCGATATCCGCAACATGCCCCATGGTCTCATTGCCGGGGCGACCGGGTCAGGCAAAAGCGTCTGCATGAACGCTATGCTTGTCAGCATGTTGTACAAAGCCGCCCCGCATGAGGTGAAGTGGCTGCTGATTGATCCAAAAATGGTGGAGCTTGCCCCGTACAACGGCTTGCCGCATTTGCTCAGCCCGGTCATCACCGAAGCAAAAGCGGCCGCCGGGGCGCTCAAGTGGGCGGTCGGCGAAATGGAGCGGCGGTACGAGCTGTTTGTCCATGCCGGCGTGCGCGATCTTGAAAAATACAATGACCGTCTGCGTGCAAGCGGGGGAAGTGAGGCGCCGTTGCCGTACATCGTCATCGTCATCGACGAACTGGCTGATTTGATGATGGCCGCCCCGGCCGATGTCGAGGAATCGATTTGCCGCTTGGCGCAAAAGGCGCGGGCGTGCGGCATTCACTTGTTGATCGCCACGCAACGGCCGTCGGTTGACGTCATCACCGGCTTGATCAAGGCGAACATTCCGACGCGCATCGCCTTTTCTGTTTCTTCCCAAGTCGACTCGCGCACGATTTTGGATGTGAACGGCGCCGAGCGGCTGCTTGGGCGCGGCGATATGCTTTTTTTGGAAAACGGGTCAGCCAAGCCGGTGCGGTTGCAAGGCTGCTTCATTTCCGATGAAGAAATTGAGCGGGTCACCGCCCACGTGAAAGCGCAGCAAGCCCCTTCGTACATGTTCAGTCCGGACGAGTTCCGGCAAGCGGCGACGTTCGGCGAGGAAGACGACGAGCTGTTTGACGAAGCATGCCGGTTTGTCATCGCCCAGGGAGGGGCGTCAACGTCAAGTTTGCAGCGTCATTTCCGCATCGGCTACAACCGCGCCGCCCGGCTCATCGAGATGATGGAGCATCATGGGCTCATCTCGGAAGCGCGCGGCAGCAAACCGCGCGATGTGCTGATGAGCGAGGAAGAGTGGGCGCGCCGGCGCGGGGAGCACGGCGGGCGCTCTGCCAACGGCGTTGCTTCCGGGCGGTAGTGTTTTGCCGCCGGCCGTGCTATAATGGGGAAATGAAACCGCCGGCGCGGCGGCATGAAGCAAATGGCAAAACTAGACGAATATCATATACTGTTCTACAGAGAGAAGATGGCTGGAGGGCTTAGCGATGACAGTTTACCATTTTGTTGGCATCAAAGGCACGGGAATGAGCGCGCTTGCACAAGTGCTTCATGATCTCGGTTATACAGTGCAAGGGTCGGATGTAGAAAAGTGGTTTTTTACGCAAAAGGCGCTCGAGGAACGGGGCATCCCGGTTTTGCCTTTTTCCAAAGACAATATCCGCCCAGGTTATACGGTCATTGCCGGCAACGCCTTTTCCGATACGCATGAGGAAATCGAAGCGGCCCGTCAACTCGGCGTCCCTGTCATTCGATACCACCGCTTTTTGGGCGAGCTGGCGGGGAAATTCACAAGCATCGCGGTGACCGGCTCACATGGAAAGACGACGACGACGGGCTTGCTCGCTCACGTGATGCAAGGGGCGCACCCTACGTCATATTTAATTGGGGACGGAACGGGAAGAGGGGAGCCGGGGAGCAAATACTTTGTGTTTGAGGCGTGCGAGTACCGCCGGCATTTTTTGTCCTATTTTCCCGATTATGCAATCATGACGAACATTGACTTCGACCACCCCGACTATTTTGCCAATATTGACGACGTCTTTTCCGCCTTCCAACAAATGGCGGAACAAGTGAACAAGGCGATTGTCGCCTGCGGGGATGATCCGTATTTGCCGAATCTCCAGGCGAAAGTGCCGATTTTGTTTTACGGGCTTAGCGACGAAAACGATTTTCAGGCGCGCAATATTGTCAAGACGCCCGAAGGGACGGCGTTTGACGTGTTCGTGCGCAACACGTTTTTTGCCTCTTTTTCCATCCCGCGCTTTGGCACCCATAACGTGCTGAATGCGCTCGCGGTCATCGCCCTTTGCCACTATGAAGGCATTGACGCCGACACGATCGCCGCCCGGCTGCAGACGTTCCAAGGGGTGAAACGCCGCTTCAGCGAAAAAACGGTCGGGCGCCAGGTGTTGATTGACGATTATGCGCATCATCCGCGCGAAATTACCGCCACATTGGAGGCGGCAAGGCAAAAATATCCGGGACGCGAGGTCGTCGCCATTTTCCAGCCGCACACGTATACGCGAACGCAGACGTTTTTGCGCGAGTTTGCCGAAAGTTTAAAGCAGGCCGACCACGTCTATTTATGCGATATTTTCGGCTCGGCGCGCGAACGCGAGGGCAAGCTGTCCATCCGCGATTTGCAGGCGCAAATTCCGCGCTCGCAGCTGCTTGAAGAAGACAACGTTGCAGTGTTGAAGCAGCATCCGGATGCAGTGTTGGTGTTTATGGGAGCCGGCGATATTCAAAAATTTCAACAGGCGTACGAACAGGCCGTTCTGTCCGCGTAGCGGCCGGCCGGGAAGCGGGCTGTGACCAAAACAGCCCGTTTTTCGTTGGGCGGCAGGAATCGAATGAGACGGCGGCGAACGTTTAAAGGCGGAGGCAAACGGGTACAAACGGGATGAGGCGGTCCGGACGGCAAGGAGGGAAACGAAGTGGAGTGGCTTTTGTACGCGAGCGCTGCGGTGGCGGCGGCGGCGTTTTTGCTGCTTGTCGTGTACATCGCGAGGACGCTCGTCGTCCTGCAGGAAACGCTGCGCCGGCTGACGGCGGCGGTGGGCCATACGGAGGAGCAAGTGCAAGCGGTGGCCCGCGAAGTCACCGAGCTTTTGCATACGGCGAACGACATCGCCGGCGATGTGCAAAAGAAGGTGGAAAAGCTGAACAGCGCCGTCGAAGCCGTCAGTGAAGTCGGCGACGCCGTCCGCTCGTTCAACCGCGCCCTTCAGCAGACAGTCGCGGCGCTGTCGGCTCGAGCGGGCGGCGGGCGGAAAAAATGGCGCAAAACGTTGCGATGGGCAAATGTTTTGCTCGATCTAAGGGAAAAATGGAGGGAAAGGGAACGATTGCGTGAACAGGAGGGAATGCAAAATGGCGAAAAATAACGGCGGATTTTTGCTTGGGGCGCTTGTCGGCGGCATCGCCGGCGCGGCGGCGGCCATGTTTTTAACAAGTGAGAAAGGACGGCAATGGCTCGCGGAATGGAGCAGCAGCGAAACGTGGGAGCCGGTGAAAACGACGGCGGCGGAATGGTTGGAAACAGCGAAAGAGAAAACGAAGGAAATCGCCGAGTTCATCCCGCTGAAAACAGCTGAGGCCCCGTCCGAAGCCGAAGAGGCAAAGACCGGTGCTGAAAAAGCGACGATCCCGATTCCGCCATCCGCTGAGCCGGCCGACCGCGAGACGCTGCAAAAGCTGTTTGAGGAAGCGGAAGCGGCGCTCGATGACACCAAGCAAACGATGGGACACCGAAGCGGAATGGAGTGAGCAGAACGTGGGAATGGAGAAACTGGAAACCGTCGAACAGTTTGAACGCGTCAAGAAGGAAACGAACCGCTTTTTGTTCGTCAAACATAGCCTAACATGCCCGATCAGCCGAGCGGCGTTCGGCGAATGTGAAAAGTTCGCCGCCGATCACCCGGAGCTCGCGGTATATTGCCTGTACGTTCAAGAAGCGCGGCCGCTCTCGAACTACATCGCCGAGACGACCGGCGTTAAGCACGAATCGCCGCAGGCGCTTTTGTTTGAAAACGGCAAAGTCGTCTGGCACGCGTCCCATTGGGCTATTACGTACGATGCGCTGAGAACGAACATAGCCACCGCCTAGCCGCCTGTCCGCGCGACAGGCGGTTTGTTCTCCTTTTAAACTTTACCACTTAAAAGCGTTTAATCAAAAAAGCATTTTTTTCGTGACAACCGCTAAGTCATCGATTATAATAAAGACTAATTACAAAACTTCGATCTTCAAAACGGGGAAGCGCCCCGAACGCAGCCGGCCGGCGGCCGCTATGGGGCGGAAACGATGCATGAAAATGGGCGAAAGGATGAGAGAAGCATGAGCAACGAACGGTTGGAGGAGCTGCGGGCAAGGGTCGATGAGATTAACCTGCAATTGTTGAAGCTGATCAACGAACGGGGGCGGCTCGTTCAAGAAATCGGCAAGATCAAAGAAGCGCAAGGAACGCACCGCTACGACCCGGTGCGCGAGCGGAAAATGCTCGACCTCATTTCCGAGCATAACGACGGTCCGTTCGAAACGTCGACGCTGCAGCACATTTTCAAGGAAATTTTCAAAGCGGCGCTCGAATTGCAAGAAGATGACCATCGGAAAGCGCTGCTTGTCTCGCGGAAAAAGCATCCAGAAAACACGATCGTCGAGGTGAAAGGCGAGCGGATCGGCGACGGCAAGCAATATTTTGTCATGGGCCCGTGTGCGGTGGAAAGCTACGAGCAAGTGGCTGCGGTCGCCGAAGCGGTGAAAAAACAAGGCATCAAGATGCTGCGCGGCGGTGCGTACAAACCGCGCACGTCGCCGTACGATTTCCAAGGGCTCGGCGTGGAAGGACTGAAAATTTTGAAACGGATCGCCGATGAGTTTGATTTGGCGGTCATCAGTGAAATCGTCACGCCGGCGGACATTGAAATCGCCTTGGACTATATTGACGTCATCCAAATCGGCGCCCGCAACATGCAAAACTTTGAGCTGCTTAAGGCAGCCGGCCAAGTGAATAAGCCGATTTTGCTGAAGCGCGGCTTGGCGGCGACGATCGAAGAATTCATCAACGCCGCTGAGTACATCATGTCGAAAGGAAACGGGCAGATCATTTTGTGCGAGCGCGGCATCCGTACGTACGAGCGGGCGACGCGCAACACGCTCGACATTTCGGCTGTGCCGATTTTGAAGAAAGAAACGCACTTGCCGGTGTTCGTCGATGTCACCCACTCAACGGGGCGGCGCGATCTGCTCATCCCGTGCGCCAAAGCGGCCTTGGCGATCGGCGCCGACGGCGTCATGGCCGAAGTGCATCCGGACCCGGCCGTCGCCTTGTCCGATTCCGCCCAGCAAATGGACATCGCCCAATTCAACGAGTTTATGGAAGAAGTGCGCGCCTTCCAGCGCCAGTTCGTCCAAGCGTAAAGGGCAAAGGGCGGTGTGTCGGCGAAAGAAGACGTCCCATTGTGTTGGGGCGTCTTTTGTTTTTGGGGCAGTGCGAAGCAGGCTGTGGTCGAGGCGGGAAATGGAGGCCGGTTGGGTTGGCGGCATGATAGGGCAACCGAATCGCGCTGTCTGGCGGATTCCTGTTTGCGCTGATGGCCGTTGGCGCCCAGCACAAAAACACGGGGAAACGGCGGGCTTCCTTTTCATGCAATGGCGTGGTTTCGGGCAAACTACCGGTGAACGGTTTGTGAACAAACCGGCAAAATGGTTGCGATTTCGTTGCGAGTTGGCGATAATGTATCGTATGATAGTTGTACATACATTCGGAATTTGACCGGTCGAGTGAAAAGGAGTGAAAGGAATGACCGTAACGATTTATGATGTGGCGCGGGAGGCGAACGTCTCGATGGCGACTGTTTCGCGTGTCGTGAACGGCAACCCGAACGTCAAGCCGTCGACACGAAAAAAAGTGTTGGAAGCGATCGAGCGGCTCGGCTACCGCCCGAATGCAGTGGCGCGGGGGTTGGCGAGCAAAAAAACGACGACGGTCGGGGTGATCATCCCGGATATTTCGAGCATTTTCTTCGCCGAACTGGCGCGCGGCATCGAAGACATTGCAACGATGTACAAATACAACATTATTTTAAGCAACTCCGACCAAAACAAAGAAAAAGAGCTGCATTTGCTCAACACGTTGCTCGCCAAGCAAGTGGACGGCCTGTTGTTTATGGGCGGGACCATCACCGAAGAGCACGTCGCCGAATTTCAAAAATCATCGGTGCCGATCGTGCTGGCGGCGACGGTCGGGCCGGAGGAGATTCCATCGGTCAACATCGATTATGAGCAGGCGGCGTTTGAAGCGGTGACGTATTTGCTGGAAAAAGGAAACCGCCGTGTGGCGTATGTGACCGGTCCGACCGACGATCCGATCAACCAGCGGAAGTTGGCTGGCTATCGGCGCGCGTTGGAAGAGCGCGGGGTGCCATATGACGAAGAGCTGGTCGTTGAGGGCGACAATTCATACGACTCCGGCTTGGAAGCGTATGAGAAAATCGCGGAGCTTGCCGAACGACCGACGGCGGTGTTTGCCGGCACGGACGAAATGGCGCTCGGCATCATCCACAGCGCCCAAGACCATCACGTGCGCGTGCCGGAAGAGGTGGAAGTCGTCGGCTTTGACAACACAAGGCTTGCGACGATGGTGCGGCCGCGGCTGACGACCGTCGTGCAGCCGATGTACGACATCGGAGCGGTAGCGATGCGGTTGCTGACGAAGTACATGAACAAGGAGAAAGTTGACAACCATATCGTCGTCTTGCCGCACCGGCTTGAAGTGCGGGAATCGACGAAATAAGGAGCGAGGCTGATCCGAAAACGCGGAGCGTTTTCGGATCAGCCTTTTTCGCGTTTCCTCCGAACGCGCCCGCCGAGGCGCTCTCGTTTGCGTTTCCCATGCGCCGCCAACAGGCGCGAACCGGCTCGATGGCGCCCATAAAAAGCAGCCCCCTTCGCCTATTGTTTCTGAATTTGGAGGGCGGTTCGGCCGGCCGGTCACCGTGCCGGCCGCTGGCTGCGGATGAAATACAACGCTTTTTCCACCGTCTGGGCATTTTTTTCGCTGATCTCTGCTTTGCGCGGAATCGGGGGATACAAGTCATCCGGGTCGTCCCACTCAAGCGGAAGCGCGACGGGTGAAAGCGGTTGCCAACGTTCGCGCCACTCATCTGGCAGCGGGCCGGACACATCGGCTTGTCCCGTCATCTCGAGCCAAAGGAGCGCCCATGCCCGTGGCACGACGCGCCAGATGTCATAGCCGCCGCCGCCGACGGCGATCCAGCGTCCGCCGCAATATTCATGTGCGATTTCGTGCGCGAGCTTCGGAATGGCGCGGTACGTTTTCATCGTCACCGACAAATGGGTGAGCGGATCGTAATAGTGGGCGTCGACGCCGTTTTGCGTCACGATGACATCCGGGCGGAAAAAGTCGGCGATTTCCCGAAGCGCGGTCGTATAGGCGGCGATCCATGATTCGTCTTCCGTGAACGCATCAACGGGAATGTTGAACGAATAGCCGTAGCCTGCGCCTAAGCCGCGTTCGTTGACATTTCCGGTCCCTGGGAACAAATAGCGCCCCGTTTCATGAATGGAAAACGTGCAAACGTTCGGATCGTCGTAAAACGCCCATTGCACCCCGTCGCCATGGTGGGCGTCCGTGTCGACGTACAACACGCGCAGTCCGTATTTCTCCCGGATGTATTGAATGGCGACCGCACTGTCGTTGTAGACGCAAAAGCCGGACGCTTTGCCGCGGAAGCCGTGGTGCAGACCGCCTCCAAGGTTGAGCGCATGCTCGGCCGCTCCGGAAAGAACCGCGTCGACGGCGGTGAGGGTGCTGCCGACCAAAAGAGCGCTCGATTCGTGCATGTTGGGGAAAATCGGCGTATCCTCGGTGCCAAGGCCGTAGTTTTGCGCCGCCGCTTCCGACAGTTCGCCGCGCCCGGCCGCTTTCACCGCCTCGATGTAGGAGCGGTCATGAATGAGCGCCAGCTCGTCATCGGTCGCCATGCGCGGGGCGACGATCTGGCGGTCTTCGAGCGCGCCGAGCGTGCAAAGCAAGTCGTATGTCATTTTGACCCGCAGCTGGTTGAACGGATGGTCGTCATGAAATTTGTACTGAAGAAATTGCTCGCTATAGACGAATGCGCAGTTTCGGCTCATGACGTAACCCCCGGCAAGTTCGGCCATAGCACGTGATAGCCGGCGTTTTGCAAATCGCGGATCAATGGAAGCGGATTCATCGTCTGCACGCGGAAAACTAAAATTTTCTCATTCGGATCCGGAGCTGGATACACCAAGACGCTGGCGATGTTCACATGGCGCTCGCTGATGATGGCCGCCGCTTTGCTTAACATGCCGGCCTCGTTCGGCACTTTGATCTCGATTTGCGACCCCGGCTGGTGAACGCCGGTCAATTCAATGAACGTGCGGAGCAAATCCGTTTGCGTGATGATGCCGACAAGTTTCCCGTGATTGACGATCGGCAGGCAGCCGATTCGGTGTTCGTGAAAGAGCGCCGCCACCTCCTCGACGAAATCGAGCGGATGGCCGACGATGAGGTCGGTTTTCATAATCGTGCTGACCGGTTTTTGCAAGTCTTCAAGATGTTCATGAAGATGGAAAATGGACGGGCTCGCGTCGCGCAAATCTTGGCTCGTCACAAGCCCCAGAAGACGTCCTTCCCCGTCGACGACCGGCAGATGGCGGATGCGGTGATGTCTGAGCAGTTGCAGCGCTTCGGCGATCGTATTGGTGGCGCGAAGCGTGATAACCGGTGCTTTCATCACTTGTTCGACAAGCATCGTTCTCCTCTCCCCTTTGTGCGTGGCATTTAGTACATGTAACGGTTCATAAACCGAAGCCGGTCAAACCGTTGAATCGATTCGGCGTCGACCCGTTTGCCGATGCGGACCATCAGGCAGTTCGCCGGATGGGAGCAAATTTCCGGGTCGTCGGTCGCATACCAGACGAGCCCGCCGGCGTTCATCATTTTCTCCATCACTTTTCGGTACTCCCATACGTTCAGCCCCGTGCCTTTTAAATCCCAATGCCAGTAATATTCAGTTGTAATGATGATGTAGTCTTCCATGGCGTCGTCCATCATCGAGACGATCAACAAATTTTTTCCGACGCCAAACCCGCGGAACTCCGGAATGACTTCAATGGCGCCAAGCTCGAGCAAATTTTCCATGTTCCCTTCCGACCAACGCTCAAGCGGATCGGGATACAAAAACGTCACATATCCGACAATCACCTCGCCGCGGCGGGCGATGATGATCCGCCCTTCCGGCAGCTTGGCGATTTCGATCAACGCTTTGTGCTGTTTGGCAGGCGGGCGGAAGGAAGTGAGGTCATGGTGGAATTCGTAGCTGGCCAACGCTTCCGGCGCCACCGGCCCTTCGATGAGGAGCGTTCCTTTCGGGGTTTTCAGCTCTTTGGCGTTATACGTTTTTTTATGTTCCATTCGTCCACCACCTGAATTGGTCGTTCTGCTTCCATTATAAATAAAAATGGCGCCGGCTGGCGCGGTTCAAAAAAATTTCAAAAAAGCGGGGACGAGGAATATTTTAAAAATTGAGAAATGGTTTTCAATTGACTATAATAGAAATGTAATCACTTACATAAGGGGGATCGGAGAATGAAAACGGAACTGCTGCCTGTCGTACAAGGGGACTACAACTTGAAAAACTACGAGGAAACGTACAAGCAATTTCAATGGTCGGAAACAGAGAAAGTGTTTTCTTGGTATGAGACGGGACGGGTCAACATGGCGTACGAGGCGATCGACCGCCATGCTGAGTCGTTCCGCAAAAATAAAGTGGCGCTTTACTACCGGGATGCGGTGCGGAATGAGAAATATACGTTTAAAGAAATGAAAGAAATGTCGAACAAAGTGGCGAATGTTTTGAAAAATGTGGCCGAGATTGGAAAAGGAGACCGCGTGTTCGTCTTTATGCCGCGCTCGCCGGAGCTGTATTTCGCTGTGCTCGGGATCATCAAAACCGGCGCCATCGTCGGACCGCTGTTTGAGGCGTTCATGGAAGGCGCGGTGCGCGACCGCCTCGAAGACAGCGGGGCGAAGGCGATCGTGACGACGCCGGAGCTTTTGCCGCGCGTGCCGGTGGGCGACTTGCCGGAGTTGAAGTACGTCTTTTTGGTTGGCGACGGCGTTGTCGAAGAAGGGCCGTACATCGATTTGAAAAAGCGGATGAACGAGGCAAGCAAGCACTTCGACATCGAATGGGTCGACCGCCAGGACGGCTTGATTTTGCATTACACATCCGGTTCGACCGGAAAGCCGAAAGGCGTCCTGCACGTCCATAACGCGATGATTCAGCATTATCAAACCGCGAAGTGGGTGCTCGACTTAAAAGAAGACGACATTTACTGGTGCACGGCCGATCCGGGGTGGGTGACCGGAACGTCGTACGGCATCTTCGGCCCGTGGCTGTGCGGGGCGTCAAGCGTCATCGTTGGCGGCCGCTTCAGCCCGGACGCCTGGTATGAAACGATCCAAGACTTCGGCGTCACCGTCTGGTACAGCGCGCCGACGGCGTTCCGCATGCTGATGGGCGCCGGCGATGAAGTCGTGAAAAAATATGATTTAAGCTCGCTCCGCCACATTTTGAGCGTCGGCGAGCCGCTCAACCCGGAAGTCATCCGCTGGGGGATGAAAGTGTTCGGTCGCCGCATCCATGATACGTGGTGGATGACGGAAACAGGCGGGCATCTCATCTGCAACTACCCGTGCATGGAAATCAAGCCTGGATCGATGGGGAAACCGATTCCGGGTGTTGAGGCGGCGATCATCGACGACCAAGGAAACGTCCTGCCGCCGTACCGAATGGGCAACTTGGCCATCAAAAAAGGCTGGCCGTCGATGATGAAAACGATTTGGAACAACCCGCAAAAATATGAATCGTACTTTATCGGCGACTGGTACGTCTCGGGCGACTCGGCGTACATGGACGAAGACGGCTACTTCTGGTTCCAAGGCCGTGTTGACGATGTCATCAACACATCCGGCGAGCGCGTTGGGCCGTTTGAAGTCGAAAGCAAGCTCGTCGAGCATCCGGCCGTGGCCGAAGCCGGCGTCATCGGCAAGCCGGACCCGGTGCGCGGGGAAATCATCAAAGCGTTCATCGCGCTTCGCGAAGGCTATGAGCCGTCTGAAGAGCTGAAAGAAGACATTCGCCAGTTCGTGAAAAAAGGGCTCGCCGCCCACGCCGCGCCGCGTGAGATCGAGTTCCGCGACAAACTGCCGAAAACGCGGAGCGGGAAAATCATGCGCCGCGTCTTAAAAGCGTGGGAGCTCAACTTGCCGACCGGCGACTTGTCGACGATGGAAGACTGAACACGAACATAGGCGCCCGGAATGTTGCGCTTTCCGGGCGCTTTTTCTTATAGCGTCAGATGATGCAATGCTCCGTCAGTTGTTCGCCATTCATACGACTCCGTGACGGAAAAAGACAACGGGAGACGTAACGGTTGAAAAAGTGGGATGACAAGGCATAAAAGACGAGCGAGAGGAAGTGGAACGAACGACCACGAGTATATAGGCGGCGAAAGGAGGTTCTCCTGCCGGTCGAAAAATAGGTGCCCGCTCATAAAAAAGGCTTTCCAACTGTTTGGTTGGAAAGCCTCATAATATTTATCTAGAAGAAGATGGGGGAGCTTCGCTATTTTCCGCGTTGTCCGCACTAGCGGGCGAATTGGCCGGCGGGGAGGACTGGGCGGCCGGCAGTGCGACTTTGCTTGATGGTGCTGATTCCCGGCCAGCAATATCGACAGCGGTGACGTAATATGTTGCTCCCGGTTTGAGATCGGAAAAGGAAGTCGTTTCCCCCGCTTTGATGATGGCGACGATTTGCCGCTTTCCGGTTTCGCTTACCTGATAGACGCGGTAGCCGATGACATCGCGCTCTCCGTGGCGAGCCCAGACGAGCTGATTGTCATTCAGGCGGGCGGCCGGTGGGGCGGGCACGCGTCCATTGTCTTTTAAGGTGGAAACAACGAACGCATCGCCGACCGATGTCTTTCTATTGATTCCCCACTGATCGAGCAATTTTGGATTGACAACGACCTCGCGGGTGACAAACTCTTCCGGCGTCGTCTCGAGCGCTGCATACCGATGCTCGCCAATGACGACAACCCGACCCTCGATCAAATAGTCATCGCTTCCTTGCCGCGGCGTAAACTTTGTATTGTATAAATCATAGCGAACGAGTCCAGCTTTTTTACATGCCGATGACGGGCTGAATCCACTCGTGGCACAATACGCGCGGCGAACGATGCCGCCCGGCATGGAAAACCGCTTTGGCGGGGCGATGAGTTTTGGCTTGGCGCCATAGGCGGCGTTCATGAATTGCGCCCATAACAGCTGGGTGCGCTGGCTGTAGGAAAGCCCTTTGTAGCGCGACTCCAGCGGCGCTGGATGGTCGTAGCCGACCCAAACACCGAACGTGACGCTTGGATTGACGGCGATAAACCACGAATCGCGCTTGTCTTGGGATGTTCCGGTTTTTCCGGCCCAGTCGGCGGAGAAGGTCAAGTAGCGCCGCACTGAAGAGGCGGTCCCGCCATTAAGCACATCACGCATCATGTCAATCATCAAGTACGACGTCTGCGGGGAAAAGACGGGAACGGGCTTCGTTTGATGCTGGTAGATGATGTTTCCGTCCTTGTCGGTAATTTTCTCGATCATATACGCATCGACGAACGACCCGTAGTTGGCAAACGTCGCATAGGCGTTGACGTTTTCTTCGACGGTGACGCCGATGTGCGTTCCGCCGATCGCCAAGGTCGGGTTGGCCTCTTCTTGTTTTGAGACGCTTGTGATCCCCATTTTGTGCAAATAGTCGACCGGATGGCGGTTTTGGATTTTCGTATAGACCCGAACAGCCGGGATGTTGTACGAATGTTGAAGCGCGCGCCGCGCTGTGACAAGGCCGTGCGTTTTTCCATCCGCATTTTTTGGCTTATACGAACCGATCGAAAGCGGAAGATCAGGAATGATCGAGCCGGGCTGAATGACGCCCATCTCCATCGCCGGTGCGTACACTAAAAGCGGCTTCATTGTGGAGCCGTTCGAGCGGTGCGCCTGGGTGGCATGGTTGAGCTGCTCGCGCCCGTAATCGCGGCCGCCGACAAAGCTGATAATTTTGCCTGTTTTGTTTTCAATCAGCATTGCCCCGACTTCCACCGGCTGACGATGGGCGACTGTTTTTCCGGTTTTGCCGTCCTTGGTGTAATAGACGTTGTCGTTTCCGTAATACGGGTAGCGGGCGGCCACCTTCTGCATCCGTTCGTAAATGTCTTTGTCGATCGTTGTATAAATGCGCAATCCCCCTTGTCGCAGCGCTTTTTCCGCCTCGCCGAGATAGCGGCGGCGGAGGGCGAGATCGCGCCCCCACTCTTTCGCCGAATGGCCGTCGCGCTTGGCGAACGTTTCCGCAATCACCTCTTTCGCCCGCCGCTCAATTTCCATCGTCAAAAACGGATAGCGTTCAAACGGCGACGGCTTCGGCGGGGCGAAATGTTTCGTCACATCGTAGGCGAGCGCTTCTTGGTATTGCTTGTCGGAAATATAGCCGGCCTGCTTCATCCGGCGCAGCACCGTTTTCATTCGTCTGAGCCCGGCTGAGACATCTTGCTTGACGCTCCCATCAGCGGTAAACGGTGTATAGACGAACGGGTTTTGCGGCAAGCCGGCTAAAAACGCCGCTTGGGCGAGATTGAGTTCTTTGGCGTCAACGCCAAACACTCCTTGGGCAGCGGCTTGGATGCCGGCGATGTTGCGGCCCGATGAACTGCGGCCGAACGGGACGACGTTTAAGTAGGCTTCCAAAATCTCTTCTTTTGAAAAAAAGCGCTCAAGGCGCAGCGCCAATACCATTTCCTTCGCTTTGCGCTCAAACGACACTTCGCTCGTCAGCATCTGGTTTTTGACAAGCTGCTGCGTCAGCGTGCTGCCGCCGCTTTTGACCGGCGTGTTTGCCCCCTCTTGAAAGATGGCGCGGATGACCGCTTTGGGCACGACGCCATCATGCTCGTAAAAATGTTCGTCCTCGGTGGCGATCACCGCTTGCACGACGTACGGGGAAACGTCGGAAAGGGGCACCGCCTCGCGGTCGAGATCGGAGCGGAACCGGCCTAAATAGACGCCGTTGGCAAAATACATATGGCTCGTTTCTTCGTAACTGTAAATCTCGCTTTTCATTTTGTCCGGCGAAGGGACAGCCAAGTCTTTAACCAGAAAGGCGAAATAGCCGGCGCCGGCGCCGGCGGCAAAGCAAACGAGGCAGAGCGCGGCGATGAGCAGCATTAAGGTGGCGTTCCAGACGATGTCGTATGTAAGGCAAAAATAACGCCATGCTTTCTCGACAGAAATACGGAATGGTTTTCGTTCCATGCCGGCCCCCCTATAGTGGCAAATCTTCGCCATCAGTATACCATACCGTCGGGCGCCGTTGTGGAATTTTGTTGTTTTTTCACCGTTTTTGGCGGAAAAATGCGGGGTTGACAGTGAACAAGGAATATGGTAAAAGAAAGTATATAAAGTATATAATTTTGGATACGACAACGCGATGACGGGAACAAGTAGCGGTTGTCTCCCTGGTGCAGAGAGCTGGCGGGTGGTGCGAGCCAGTCCATAGGCAAACGTGAATTACCTCCCCGAGCAGCGATGGTGAACGGCTTTGTCGCCTAGTAGCCGTCTGCCGGCATGCGCCGTTACCGAAATGAGCGAGAAAGCAACATGCTTTCTAAGTAGGGTGGTACCGCGACGAACACTCGCCCCTTCATGCAGGGCGGGTGTTTTCTTTTTTGACGACATTCATTAAAGAGGTGAGAAAAACATGAACCTGCTTGAAGAACTGCAATGGCGCGGACTTGTCAATCAAACGACGGATGAGGATGGGCTTCGAAAGCTCCTGAATGAGGAGAAGGTGACGCTTTATTGCGGGTTTGACCCGACAGCAGACAGCTTGCATATCGGCCATTTGGTCACGATCATGACCTTGCGTCGCTTCCAACAGGCGGGGCATCAACCGATCGCCTTAGTCGGCGGCGCCACCGGGTTGATTGGCGATCCGAGTGGCAGAAAAAGCGAGCGCACGCTCAACGCCAAGGAGACGGTCGAGACGTGGAGCGCCCGAATCAAAGCGCAACTCGAGCGGTTTCTTGATTTTGAGGCTGAGAGCAATCCAGCGAAAATCAAAAACAACTACGACTGGATCGGGCCGCTTGATGTCATTTCGTTTTTGCGTGACATCGGCAAGCATTTCAGCGTCAATTACATGCTTGCGAAAGAATCGGTGCAGTCGCGCATTGAAATGGGCATTTCGTTTACCGAGTTCAGCTATATGATGCTGCAGGCGTACGACTTCCTCAACTTGTACGAAACGGAAGGTTGCCGACTACAAATCGGTGGCAGCGACCAATGGGGCAACATCACGGCGGGGCTTGAGCTCATCCGCAGAACGAAAGGTGAGGCGAAAGCATTCGGTTTGACGGTTCCGCTCGTGACGAAAGCCGATGGGACGAAGTTTGGAAAAACGGAAAGCGGCACGATTTGGCTCGACAAAGAGAAAACGTCGCCGTACGAGTTTTACCAGTTTTGGATCAACACCGATGACCGCGATGTGATCCGTTACTTGAAGTACTTTACGTTCCTGTCGAAAGAGGAAATCGAAGCGCTTGAACAAGAGCTTCGTGAGGCCCCAGAGAAGCGGGCGGCCCAAAAGGCGCTTGCTGAGGAAGTGACAAAGCTCGTGCACGGCGAAGAGGCGCTCAGGCAAGCGATTCGCATTTCTGAAGCGCTCTTTAGCGGCGACATTGCCAATTTGACAGCGGCGGAAATTGAGCAAGGGTTCAAAGATGTGCCGTCATTCGTTCATGAAGGAGGCGACGTTCCGCTTGTCGAGCTGCTCGTTTCTGCCGGCATTTCGCCATCGAAGCGACAAGCGCGCGAAGACATCCAAAACGGCGCCATTTATGTGAACGGGGAGCGCATCCAAGACGCGGGCGCCGTCCTGACCGCCGAGCACCGCCTCGAAGGGCGGTTTACCGTCATCCGCCGCGGCAAGAAGAAGTATTATTTAATCCGCTACGCTTAAACAAAAAAGCTCCGAAATGCATCGGCATTTCGGAGCTTTTTTTGCGCATTAACGCGAGTAGAACTCAATTGTTTCATCTCACTTGATATATCAGTGTTTAAAAACCTTCTTAAAAATTACCTCAATCAAATTCATTTTCTCCATTTGTTGAAACAGAAAGAAGAAGTTATCATCACGATTCGTGCACTTGGAAAGTTGTTAGGCTTCACTTTCGAACAGGTTTGGCACCAGTTTGTGATCAGGAATTAGTTTTCCAAGGGCTTGTTCCCTGAATATTCTTGACACAACTGTCGTTGTCGAGCGCTTGACTTTGCCATCAAGTGGGGCAGCACCAGCTGGCCAAGCGTGGACAACACCGTGTGTATGCGGTCGTGGGCAGTTTGCCGCTCAAGCTATGTCATTCATTCCGAATGGATCGCACCAAACGGTTTCGTAGAGAAGCGGATATTGGCTATTGTGCTTCGAAAAAGATCGTTTTCAAACTTTATCCGCAGATCACCAATTAAGGAGTTCCGATGGGATACGCCATCAATGAATCATCTTGTGTATGATCGGGTGCCGCTGAAACCGTCATAGTGCAAATTCTACATCCATAAACCTAGGTGGACAAAGAGTACATCAGCCAAAAACTACAAAAGGAGCTGTACAAAGAGCATCGAGTTGCTTTTTGAATGCCCGTTCGAAAAGATGAGCGAATTCGCCAATCCATCTCATGGAAACAACGGATGAAATGAAAATGCAAAGTGATTGAAACCGTGTTTTCGATTTTCAGCGATTCGTATTGGCTCATCGAGATTCGAGCGAACTCGATTTCGGGATTTGAAACGGCACTCGATGGGATTTTACTGGCTTACTCCTTTGTTGTTCTTCGGTTAGTTGAGTGTTAACGCTCCACTAGCACCAGGGGGATATAAATAATGGTTATAATATTTAGAAAATTAATATTATTACTAAAATAAATGATATAACCCGTGGTGCTAGTTGAACTTTAACGCTCAACTAGCCCAAGAATGACGAGTGAATAAGCGAGTAAAATGCCATCCAAAGATGATTCAAATCCAGAAACAGAGTTGGATCGAATCTCTGTGATCCGGTACTGATCAATGAGAACGGAAAACACGGTTTCAATGACTTTGCGCTTTCGTTTCATCCATCGTTTCCATGCTTTCGATTGATGGATTTTCTGGTTTTTCCGAACGGGCGTCCAAAAAGTGATCTTGTATTCATCATACAGCTTCTTTTGCAAGTCTTGGCTCACATATCCTTTGTCACCAAGTGTATACGGATGAGGAAGTTGGACCATCACGGTTTCCGCAGCTGTCCGGTCGTGACAGGATGCTTCGGTGACGACATATCCCATCGGAAGCGCTTGGTCAGTGATCTGGAGATGAAGCTTCAATCCATAGTAAGCCATCTTTTTGGATGCACAATACCCAATATCTGCGATTCCTTGAAACCGTTTGACGCGATATATTCGTGCGTGGTGGCAGAGTTCAATGGGTAAGCTATCCACTACCGCATAAGCATGATGTTGCCCACGTTTGGCTAGTTGATATCGGATCCATTTGACGGCAAAGCCAAGATTTCGACAACGACGGTTATATCGAGAGCGTTCAGGAAATAAATCTTTCGAAAATAAGTTTCCGATCACAAATCGGTGCCAAGCTCGTTCGGATGTAAAACCTAACAACTTTCCAAGAACATGGACGGCGATGATGACCTCATCTTCTTGCTTCAACAAATGGCGATTTCGACGTTGTAAATACATCTGAATTAAAGACAATTGTCCAGATACAAAGAATAAAATCGCTGCATATTGTTTTTGAATTTTCGCTTCGTCTGTTGTAAAATGAAAGTGCTCTTGCATGTGAACTCTCCTTTTGAATGTTTGGTAGCACTTTCATTTTAAAGGCGATCCTTCATGCAAGGGCTATTTTTATACTTATCTCATTTTATCTAGCACCACGGGTATTGCTAATAAATTAGAACTAATGATAGGTGAGGGGTATTTATGTTTGGTAATAAAGAGATAACTGTTTCAAGAAAAATTTTTTCTAAATATAAGACGATTACAGCGGCCATACAAAATGCAGTGCCTGGGGCCAAAATTTTTGTTGAACCAGGTACCTATCATGAAAATATTATTATCGATAAAGAGATAGAGCTTATTGGCAATGGTCCCGTTAATGAAATTATTCTTTACAGTAAAAATACCTCTGCTATTCTCATGCAGACGGAACATGCCATTGTTCGTGGAATAACTATTCACCAGGGAGGACAAAGCAAGGAAAACGAATATTATTATGCCGTTGATCTACCTATGGGTTCATTAATTTTAGAGGATTGCAACATTAGTTCGGATATCGGGGGTGGCATACGAGTTCATAATTTACATACCAATCCGGTAATCCAGCGATGCAATATTCATAATACTCAGAGAAATGGTATTTTCATAACTACCAAAGGCAACCCGACTATACGAGATTGCAAGATTTATAATAATCTGATGAATGGTGTATATGTAAACAACAAAGGCCGCGGGACAATCGAGAATTGTGAAATCTACAGTAACACGTATCCAAATGTATGTATAAAAAGTGAAGGGGATCCGGTGATAAGGGGCTGCAAGATTTACGAAAGTAAGCAAAATGGAGTTTGGGTGAAAGAAAAAGGTCGCGGGATGATCGAGAATTGTGAAATCTACAGTAACACGTATCCAAATGTAGATATAGAAAGTGAAGGGGATCCGGTGATAAGGGGCTGCAAGATTTACAAGGGCGAGACAAATGGATTGGTCGTAGCCAACAAAGGCCGCGGGACAATCGAGAATTGTGAAATCTACAGTAACACGTATCCAAATGTATGTATAAAAAGTGAAGGGGATCCGGTGATAAGGGGCTGCAAGATTTACGAAAGTAAGCAAAATGGGGTTTGGGTGAAAGAAAAAGGTCGCGGGATGATCGAGAATTGTGAAATCTACAGTAACACGTATCCAAATGTAGATATAGAAAGTGAAGGGGATCCGGTGATAAGGGGCTGCAAGATTTACAAGGGCGAGACAAATGGATTGGTCGTAGCCAACAAAGGCCGCGGGACAATCGAGAATTGTGAAATCTACAGTAACACGTATCCAAATGTATGTATAAAAAGTGAAGGGGATCCGGTGATAAGGGGCTGCAAGATTTACGAAAGTAAGGAAAATGGAGTTTGGGTGAAAGAAAAAGGCCGCGGGATGATCGAGAATTGTGAAATCTACAGTAACACGTATCCAAATGTAGATATAGAAAGTGAAGGGGATCCGGTGATAAGGGGCTGCAAGATTTACGAAAGTAAGGAAAATGGAGTTTGGGTGAAAGAAAAAGGCCGCGGGATGATCGAGAATTGTGAAATCTACAGTAACACGTATCCAAATGTAGATATAGAAAGTGAAGGGGATCCGGTGATAAGGGGCTGCAAGATTTACAAGGGCGAGTCAAATGGATTGGTCGTAACCAAAAAAGGCCGCGGGACAATCGAGAATTGTGAAATCTACAGTAACACGTATCCAAATGTAGCTATAGAAAGTGAAGGGGATCCGGTGATAAGGGGTTGCAAGATTTACAAGGGCGAGACAGATGGAGTTTTGGTGAAAGAAAAAGGTCGCGGGATGATCGAGAATTGTGAAATCTACAGTAACACGTATCCAAATGTATGTATAGAAAGTGAAGGGGATCCGGTGATAAGGGGCTGCAAGATTTACAAGGGCGAGTCAAATGGATTGGTCGTAACCAAAAAAGGCCGTGGAAGGCTGGAGAATTGCGAGATATACAACGCACCCGAAGACTGCCCTGCAGTAGTAATAGACAAGGAAGGAAATCCAACCCTGCAAAAGTGTAAAATTTATGATAATAGAGGCACAGGTGTATGGGTAAAAGAACAAGGGTATGGCGTATTGGAAAACTGTGAAATATACGGAAATTTTATACAGGATATTGAAATCTCTGAAGATAGTAAAGTTGTAATTTTAGGTTCAACAACTAAACAGGAAGAAAGAAAGGATGAGGAAAAGAAACAGGACAATTCTTATCATCAGTTTTCAGATGGCAATATATCAGAGTTAAATAAGGTTTTAGAGGAACTAGACTCCTTAATTGGAATGGAAAACGTAAAAAAACAAATTCGGGAAACCATTGAATATATACAGTTTAACCAAGAGCTCGCTAACTTTGGGATTGAATCCGAAAATGTCAAAATTGCGGCCTCCCATACCGTACTATATGGAAATCCGGGGACTGGAAAGACGACTGTAGCCAAGTTGTTAGGAAAGCTCTATAAAGCCATGGGATTATTGTCTTCCGGACATGTTGTAGAGGCAAATCGTGAAAAATTAGTCGGAGAATATATAGGTCATACAGCACCCAAAACCAAAAAGAAAATCGATGAAGCCATGGGTGGTATACTGTTTATTGATGAAGCCTATGCCCTTACTAATAAAGGTTCTGAAAACGATTTTGGGCCAGAGGCAATTGAAGTGCTTCTAGAGGAGATGGAGAATAGAAAGGGTGAATTTGTTGTAGTTGTAGCGGGATACGAGAAGGAAATGGCCCAGTTTCTAGAAGCAAATCCCGGATTAAAAAGCCGATTTACGCAATATTTCCATCTTCAAGACTATACACCTGATGAGATGGTGGACATTGCTAGGAAAATGGTGAGAGATAAAAAACGCAAACTTTCACAGGATGCAGAGGAAGCTTTACATAAAGAATTTACATTGTTATGGAGGAAAAGGGATCGATTCTTCTCCAATGCTCGGACTGTCCGTAATTACGTCGATGGGATGCTTCAAGCTCAAGCGCAGCGATGTATGCGAGTGCCAAGGGAACAATGGACGAAGGAATTTCTGCTAACATTAACGGCAGAAGATGTGCAAGCCGTGTTGCCTAAGAAAGAAACGAAAACGTTTGACCTCCCGATTAATGAAGCACTATTATCAGAAACTCTACAGCGATTACATCGTATGATTGGGATGGATCAAGTAAAAGCCGAAATTGAAAAGCTCGTCACACTTGTTCGTTTTTACAAGGAAGAGGGAAGGGATTTAGCGGAGTTATCTCCACATACGTTACTCGTTGGGAGTCCAGGAACAGGAAAGACAGAGGTGGCTCGTATTATAGCGAAAATATACGAAGCACTGGGGATTTTAGAACGAGGAGATCTAGTAGAGGTAAACCGCGATAAATTGGTAAGTGCCTATCCTGGTGAAAGCGAAAAACTCATTGCTCGTTATATTGACCAAGCAATGGGAGGAACATTGTTTATCGATGAAGCGTACCAGCTTACTCAATATGGTGCACACGATCCGGGTCATAAAGTAATTGAAGTATTACTTAAACGTATGGAGGACGATCGAGGAAAATTCATTGTCATAGTCGCAGGCTATAAAGAAAAAATGGAACAATTTTTAGATAGTAATGACGGTTTACGCAGACGTTTTGTCCGTTGTATTGAATTTGAAGATTATACTCCATCTGAGTTGATGCAAATTAGCGAGTTAATGCTTCAAGAAAAGGGATATAGATTAGACGGTGAAGCACGTAAAAGCCTTTTCGCCTATTACGAATCCGCGTATGAAAATCGAGATCATACATTTGGTAACGCTGGGTTTGCTAGAAATGTTGTAAACGAAGCGATAAAGAATATAGACTATAGGGTAGCAAAAATGCCAAAAGAAAAACGTACACAGGAGATAACGAAAACCATATTGGCAGAGGACATTAACCCTGCTATAAAAAAGTAACGTGCTAAATGAACATTTTCTGCCTTCATTTTAGTGTGAAGATAACCCGTGGTGCTATATAGATGCAATTTAAAGCTTTAACATTTTTTGTCTTTGCCGGTCATTGCATCCGACTGTCGAGTGACCGAACAACGCCGCTTAAAGACCCATGAATGGGTCTGTGAAGCGAGTCGTTGTTCGGTCTTCCGTCACCCTAAGGCGTGACGGAGGCAAGCCACACGCTTGCCTTCGACAGTCGAAAATGGGCAAACCACTTTTCTGTCAAGGATATGTTAAACTTCTTTGTTGCATCTATATATATAAGTTGAATTAAAGATTTACAACTGAACACACAAACGATCGATCGTTTGTTCTGGTTTCTGGTTGATTCGCTGAATAAAGGCTTGGACATTCTTTCTAATTTCTTGCACACTCGAATAGAACACGTTGTAAATCACGTCTGATTTCAGCCATTTCCATAGCCCTTCAATCAAGTTCAATTGCGGACTGTATGGTGGCAAAAAGACGAGCTCTAACCGATCTT
>NZ_SDLD01000050.1:0-20824 GCF_013096875.1 Geobacillus sp. DSP4a
AGCCGAAGTGCGTTTACCCGTTTATCCAGTTTCGTTCGATGGAGTAAGTAGCCAACGAGAGCAAGCCCAGCACTTGGGGTAATCGCTTCATCTGTCAATACAAACCGAATCGGGAAATCTTTCATCACATTCACCTACTTGATGAAGAGTCGTCAACGTCGTTTTCCCTTATCGTATCAACGGTTTGCGACCATTGTAAAGATGTTTTGTCACGGATTCAGGTGATAGAAAAACTTGAAGAAAAAGGAAACGGACAAGTAGTAAATCAAAATGAACTCATTGAAACAGTCTATACAGCGCAAGGAACGGAAGATATCCGGCTGACAAAAGAATTTCTCATGGAGCCGGAACTGCTCGTTGTTGTACTAGGTGCTCTTATCCAGCAGGGGGAAATCGTTGTAACGGTAGACAATAAAACATACGAAGCAATGAACTTTGCGGAATTTATTAAACTTCCTTTAAGTAAATTGACGAATTTTAGCCATATTAAAAAGCCAAGCGGTCTTCCGGTCGCGGCGATTCATGCATTAGTGGACATGTTTGACGTTCCAAAAGGAAATGTGACCGATCAAAATTGGCTTGATTTTGCCATTAGGCAAATAATTAGCGGCGCTAAACAAGCGTTGGACAAAACCGTAAGAATGATAAACGATGTACGCCATCAATTTCAAATTTGGGACGGTCCGTTATTTTCCAATGACGAGCGTGCACAATATATCGCGAAGCTAGAGAGTCTAAAATCATTTTTAGAAGGCCTTCAAGTATACAACACGCGGGCGAAGCTTACTAACTTAAAATATGGCGTTCTAGAAATCGAGCAGCAAAAAGAAAACTTAGCGGTCGTTGAACAATTGGAGCAGTTGGAGCAAAAAATCAATGAATGTATGAAAATAGTGAATTACTTATCAACCGCGCTCCACATAATGAAAGCAAATAAAAATTGGGCCGAAAATGTCGATATCGCGCTAGCTAATCTCGCAAGCGCGTTAAAAGAAAACGGTGATTGCATAGAAGAAATTCGTGAGTTAGAAAAATTGAAAGAAGAATATATTGATCATTATTTGCAGCTACATCATCAAGCGCGGCTAAATGCGACGGAAGAAAATAAGAAAAAAGCGCTGTTAAATGATAAACGTTATTTGGCATTAAAAGAGTTAGCGTCAAGAATCGACTTATTGCCGCGTCAGGCATTAGATGAGTGGGTAAAAAACATTCAAGCGCTGAAGGCTTGCTATCAGTTAACTCGTGAACAATTGGAGCATCAGCAAATTTGCCCGCATTGCAAGTTCAATCCGAACGACGAATTGATGGTACAGCGATATTCATTAGAACAATTAGAGGAACGGCTGGATGATTTGTTGAATACTTGGACCGAGACGCTGTTAACAAACTTTAACGATTCGATGGTGCAGGAAGGAATTTCATTGTTAAGCGAAGAGCAACGACAACTCGTCCAAGAATTCATCAATAAAAAGCAATTTGATTTACCGATTAACATTGGCTTGTTGGAAATCATTAATGATTTGCTGAAAGGAATTCATAAAGAAGAAATTGATGTAGAACAGCTTGTCAAAATGATGGGCGACGGCAATCCGCTAACGATCAGTGAAGCACGAAAAAACTTTGAAATGTTAATGAAAGCAATTGTCGGCAACAACCAGCCAGAGCGGGTACGCATTATTGTGAAAAAATAGAAGGGGGAAATAACATTGGACGAAAAACAACTATCGCTTCTTGATGATCATGAACAAGCAGACAACGGTCCCGTTGTCTGCTTAGGCATGACATTTAAAAATGATGAAGAACGTCGGGAATACTTCCGGAACGAACTGCGCAAAAAACTGCCGGAACTAAAGAAAATCGAAGGATTCCCAATTGGGGATGATGAAGATATTATCGCGCTATCCGATCCACCATACTACACCGCATGTCCGAATCCGTGGATTAACGATTTTATTAAAGAATGGGAACGGGAAAAGAAAGAAAAGTACGGTAGAGATGAGAATGAAGAGTATCACCGGGAGCCGTTTGCGGCAGATGTGAGCGAGGGGAAAACCGATGCAATGTATATGGCACACGGCTATCATACTAAAGTACCATTTAAGGCCATTATCAGGTATATACTTCATTATACAAAGCCTGGTGATATTATTCTTGATGCTTTTTCAGGAACCGGCATGACAGGTGTTTCTGCAGCATTAAGTGGTCATGAAAAAACGTTAAAAGATATGAATTTTAAGTTTAATTCTGACGGTGAAATATTATTGGATGGCAATATTTTTTCAAAAGTTGGAGAACGAAAAGCAATTTTAAATGATATATCACCAGTAGCTAGTTTTATTTCCTATAATTATACAAATATTCCAGATGCTGAAGAATATGAAAAAACGGCTCTTCGTATTCTTTCGGAAGTTGAAGAAGAATGTGGCTGGATGTTTAAAACAATACATAGTATCAACGGACAAAAACAAATAGACAAGAATGGTAACTATATTATAGGCACAATAAACTATACTGTTTATAGTGATGTTTTCATGTGTCCTAACTGTTCTAATGAAATAATATTCACTGAAGTAGCTTTAGATTTTGAAACTGGAAAAGTACGTAGTGAATTCGACTGTCCTCATTGTTCTGCTAAATTAAATAAACGAATTTTAGAAAGGGCAAGTGAACATCGGTATGATCCAATTTTAAATAAGGTAGTAACTTTTGCTAAGCAGGTTCCTTATTTAATTAACTATAACGTTGGAAAACAAACCTTTACAAAAAAGGTTGATAAAGAGGACATTGATTTAATAAACAGAGTTGAGAATACTTTAATTCCTTACCGAGTACCATTAGTGAAACTACCTGAAGGAGTAAATACTGAACAACCTAGAAGAAGTCATGGAATTGAGTACGTGCACCAATTTTATACTAGGAGAGCATTGTACACATTATCTAAATTATTTGATTTAATTGATAAGGTTGAGGAGAGGTTAAAATATTATATAATTTATACTTTTGAACAAGCAATTTTGGGAATGGCTAAAATTGCAAGATATGTCCCTACACATTTTTCGCAGGTGAATCAATATTTAAGTGGTACGCTTTATATAGGTTCACAAGTCATAGACCCTTCCTTAACTTATTTAATGAGGAATAAAATTGGCAGGTTGAAAAAAATACTAACTGAATATCACGATGCTTTTAACAGAACAAATTTAATAACAACTCAAGCTGCACAAAGCTTAAATCAAATTGAGGACGAAACTATTGATTATATATTTACTGATCCTCCTTTTGGAGCAAATTTAATGTATTCTGAGTTAAATATCTTATGGGAATCTTGGCTGAAAGTTCGTACGAATAATCAAAAGGAAGCTATTGTTAATAAAGCTCAAAATAAGTCATTATTAGACTATAAAGAGTTGATTCATGAGTGTTTCAAGCAGTATTATAGGGTTTTAAAGCCAAACAGATGGATAACTGTAGAATTCAGCAACTCTCAAGCATCGGTTTGGAATGCTATTCAAGAAGCTATCCAAAAAGCTGGATTTGTTATAGCGAATGTTTCAGTATTAGATAAAAAACAAGGAAGTTTTAAAGCTGTAACTTCAACTACAGCAGTAAAGCAAGACTTAGTAATTTCAGCTTATAAACCGAAACATGAGACTGTGGAAAAAATGAAGCAACAACAAAACACGGAAGAATCCGCTTGGACATTTGTTCGTCAACATTTAGAGCAGTTGCCGGTATTTATTGGGCATAAAGGAGAAGCGCAAATTATTGCAGAACGAACACCGCGCATTTTATTCGACCGTATGGTGGCGTATCATGTTCAAAACGGTCTGCCTGTTCCGATTTCATCGGCAGAGTTTCAGGCAAAAGTGGCGCAGCGATTCCCGATGCGTGACGGGATGGTATTTTTAGAAAGTCAAGTTGCGGAATATGACAAGAAACGGACGTTAGTGAAAGAATTTGTGCAAATGAGCTTGTTTGTCACGGATGAAACGAGCGCGATCGAATGGCTACGTCAGCAGTTATTAAAGAAACCGCAAACGCGCCAAGATTTGCATCCAAACTTTATGAAAGAAATCCAGCATATTGCCAAACATGAGAAACTGCCAGAACTTGACGATTTGCTCGAGCAAAACTTCCTAAAATACGAAGGCGACGGACCAGTGCCAGATCAAATCGCCAGCTATCTGCGCCGAAATTATAAAGATTTGCGTGGATTGGAAAACGATGATCCGCAGCTGAAAGAAAAAGCGATGAACCGCTGGTATGTGCCGGATCCGAATAAACAAGCGGATTTAGAGAAATTGCGCGAAAAAGCGTTATTGCGGGAGTTTGAAGGATATGTAGAAGAATTGAGCAAGAGCAAGAAAAAGTTGAAACAGTTCCGTACGGAAGCGATCCGCGCAGGATTTAAGAAGGCATGGAGCGAAAAAGATTACGAAACGATCGTGAAAGTCGGTGAACGTCTTCCGGAAAACGTTATTCAAGAGGATGATAAACTGTTAATGTATTACGATAATGCGCAAATCCGTTTAGGAATGTAATAAGGGAAAAAGCCTGGTTTTTACGGAAAAATCAGGCTTTTTCCCATTTCTGCTGGTATAATGGATTCATAGAAATTAGTAATTTTAGGTGATAACATGAAAACGTGGCGTGAGGAAGTACTGGAAAAATTTATTCATATCCCGTATTCGCTGCTGTTGATAAATGATCCAGATTTCTTATTGAATGACGAACAAATTCTTCAACAATTAAGAAGCACTGGATACGAAGTAGTGCACTTTCACGACAGCATTTTCACCCGCTACTTGTATGAAACCCAATTTCGTGAAAGAGTGGAACAAGACGAGTTAAGGCTACTTATTTATAGCAATGAAACGGAGGAAACATGTTTTCCATACGACTTTTTACAACAAGGTTATCATATACGACTGCATATTCGTGACTTGTTTCCAAAATTCTCAGCAACCGTGGTCCGACAGTTAGATAAAGACGACTTTGATGGATTATATGCTGCTCATAAATCGTATCAAGGGTCTAACAGTGACAAGGAAACATTGGAGTATATCGTGAAACATGTTTATAAAATCCCTTACGAATTGATTGACAGTGAAGTGGAGCTATATAAAATGCTTCTTTCCATCCATTATCAGAAAAAACAATTGCCGCAAAAAGTGCAAGAGTTTTTAATCGAAAAGCTAGCGGAACGAAATGAATTAAAAGAGATGCCAGTGAAACGTTTGCTGATGTCATCTAGTTATTTTTTTCAGTATATTGAAAAACGATGGGTGGAATTTGTTCAGCAGTTGTCGGCGATAGAAAAGGATCTCGTATTAGAAGAAAGCACTTTTTATTTAGCCCATCCTTTTTCCAATCCAGATGTAAGAAGACTAATGAATGATTTGTTTACAGAAGGATATATACGAAAAGCAAAAATAGACGTAACCCGTTCTTTTCCGTCATGGATGAAATCTGGTATAGAAATAGAGAAAGAGGATTCAATGGAGGAAAAACTTCGTCACCTTTATGATAAAATAGTTGAGCAAATTCCAGCGGCAAGCCGTTATAAAGATTGGCTACATATGATGGAATGGATGGCGGAATATAAATGTACCATTCTAGAGGCAAATAAACGGGAATATGAAGAAGAAGCGTATGCTCTTTTTCAGCAAGTAAACGGGGCGTTCGAGCAATGGATGATGACGAATTACCGCTCCTTAACAAGCCTGCCGCCCGTCCCGAAGCCGAAAATGGTGCACCATATTGTGCAGTTTCTCGCTGCAAAACGTGCGCAAAACGAAAAAATTGCATTGCTTGTGATGGACGGCATGAGCTATGTTCAATGGAAGAGAATAAAACATGATTTAGAAAATAAAGGTTTTACTTTTGAAGAACATGGTGTATTTGCGTGGGTGCCGACATTGACATCGGTTTCTCGTCAGGCTATTTTCTCCGGTCATTTTCCATCGGTATTTTCACAATCGATTCATACAACGGCCAAGGAAGAGAATTATTGGAAAACATTTTGGGAAAATAACGGGGTGCTGAAGCAATATGTTTCCTATCAAAAAGGATTAGGAAAAGACCGTTACAAAAAGGAAGAGATCGCAGCATTTCGGCGTCCGAGTATCAAAATATATGGCGCGGTGATTGATAGTATTGACCGATTCATTCATGGAGCTGTACAAGGGGAAAAAAGTTTAATGTCCGAATTGCAATTATGGCTGCATACGGACTACTTAGCGCAGTTATTAGCCGATTTGCATGATGCGAAATTTACGATTTATATCACTTCTGACCATGGAAATACGGAAAGTGTCGGAATCGGAAGGATCTCTGAAGGGGTATTAGCGGAACAAAAAGGAGAGCGTGTCCGCATTTACGACGATGTTGTTTTATGGCAAGATGCAGCGAAAAAAATCAACGGAATTCCTTGGCAAGGAGCAGGGCTTCCAAAAGATTATTACGCTTTATTAGCCCCATATGGACAAGCTTTCGTTCATAAAAATGAACGAATTGTCAGTCACGGTAGCATTAGCATCGAGGAAGTGATCGTTCCATTCATCAGAGTGATTGCGCATTAGGAGGATCATACATGGTAAAACCAGTAGGATTTGATCAAAAAATCATGTTGCATCATTTAGATTTTACAGCGAATGAAGCAAGGAAATTGTCAAGAAAAGAGATGTATGAAGCTTTAGATTACTTTTTGCGAAGCGATATTCAAGGGGCAAAATCTAGGAAAAATGCGATTACGATGTTAATGAAAATATGGTATTTAGTGGACGAGAATGTGATTCGATTACGTGACAGCGTGTTGGAATTATTTCCGCATTTGACAAAAGAAGAGAGGCTGCTTTTGCATTGGGGAATGACCATCCTTGCGTATCCGTTTTTTAAAGATGTTGTCTATGAAATGGGGAAGCTGTTTCGTTTGCAGGATGAAATACCAAGCGCTGTCATCGGAAGAAAGATGAAGGAGTTGTATGGAGACCGAAGACGTGTCGAAGTGGCAACGAGCGCGGTATTAACGAGCATAAAAACATGGGAAGCGGTTGGGTGGTTAAAAAGCCGGGTGTATACGCCGCTGCCGAAGGTCGCCATTACCTCAAGGGAACTTCATCCATTTATTACGGAAGTCATTTTGCGGGCAATGAATGTGACTGCGATCCCTGTAGATTTTCTTTATCATCATCCTTTATTTTTTCCGTTTTCGTTTACGGTCAGTACAGAGTCATTGCGGAATGCGCACCAGTTTAGCGTGCACCGCCAAGGTATAGATCAATTGATTGTCGAATTATGTGAATCGTGATGGCGTGGGGGTAATGAAGATGTTTCATGCTGGTGAGGTCGTTTATGGTCCGTATTTTCCTGAAAACGTCGAAGTAAAACGTTGCGAACTATTGGAGGATTTCTATATTATTGAAGCAATTGGGCGGGAAACGCATCAGTTTTATGAATTAATGCTGGAAAAGGAAAAAATAGCGGAGTTGAAAAGATTAAAGGAAGATGCAAGCCAGCAGCCTGTACAAGGAGAGGACATTCAGCGGTATTTACAATATTTGATGTTCCGCCATGAGATGATGTATTCTCGCACACGGGCATTAGGGAACAAGAAACTTCTCCCATTGCCGCATCAAATTGAGGCGGTGTATGGAAGAATGCTTCAAGTTCCGCAAATCCGCTTTTTATTGGCGGATGATCCTGGTGCGGGAAAAACGATTATGGCAGGGATGCTGATAAAAGAATTAAAGGCGAGACACAGCATCGAGCGCATTCTTATTTTGACTCCCCCTTTAGTCGTTAAGCAATGGCAGGAAGAAATGATGGAGAAGTTTCACGAACATTTCTCGATTATGAACCGCCATGTAGTTAAAGAGTACAGCGGGAAAAATCCGTTTGTCGATCACCGTCAATGTTTAGCATCGATGTATTGGGCGGCGCGGGAGGATGTGAAGCCGCTTATTCAAGAGGCCGATTTCGATTTAATTATCGTCGATGAAGCCCATAAAATGGCAGCGTATACCCAAGGAACAGTAAAAAAACGGACAACAAGAACGAAGCTGTATCAATTGGGCGAATCGATTTTACGGAAAGCGCCGCATTGTTTATTGCTTACTGCTACTCCGCATAAAGGCGATATGGAGAATTTTCGCCATTTAATGAGGTTAATTGATGAGGATGTTTTCGCAAACATAAAAGGAAATGAAAGCTTGCGTGAAAAAACCAACCCGTTTATGATTCGCCGTTTAAAAGAAAGCATGAAAAATTTTGATGGAACACCGCTGTTTCCGAAGCGGACGACAAAAACGATTCAATATACATTGACCGAAGAGGAACTAGCTTTATACAACGCAGTTACAGATTATGTAAGGGAACATTTTAACCGTGCGATTCGAAACGGAAGCCATAGCACAGCGTTCGCCATGATGCTGCTTCAACGCCGGTTAAGCTCTTCGCTGGAAGCCATTTTATTATCTTTAAAGAGAAGATATAAACGATTAGTTCATTTATACAAACAGACAGAGCAAGAAAGACGGAAGTATGTAAACAAAATAAATCAAATAGAGTGGGATGACTATTTAGAAGAAGACAGCGAACAGCAGGAGCAATTGGAAAAACAGATAGTGCAGGCAGTGGACTCGATTGATCCAGTGGAATTAAAAAAAGAAATCATCGTATTAAAGAAATTAATCGAACAAGCGGAAAATTTGCGTCTGTATGCGGTGGAGAAAAAGTATCAAGAATTAGAAAAAACATTGTTTGGTACAAACGGTCTGCTTCAGCGAAACGAAAAAATTCTCATTTTTACGGAGTATGCGGATACATTGAATTATTTAGAGAAGAAACTGCTTGAACGTGTGCCGAGAGTAGCGAAAATAGTCGGGAGCTTTTCGATCGAAGAACGCCGAAGACAAGTAGAGCTGTTTCGAAATGAATGTTCGATTATGCTAGCAACAGATGCGGGCGGCGAATCGATTAATTTACAATTTTGCAATCAAATGATCAACTATGATATACCATGGAACCCAAATAAATTAGAGCAGCGGATGGGGCGTATTCATCGGGTTGGGCAGAAAAACGAAGTATTTGTATTCAACCTAGTCGCCCAAAATACTCGTGAAGGCACTGTCATGACCCGCTTGTTGGAAAAAATGGAGCGGATGAAAGAAGACTTAGGAGCGGACTTAGTTTACAACTTTATCGGCGAAGTGATTGAAGAAAAATTTGAAAGCTTGGCTAATTTAATGCAGGAAGCGATTTTAAATCGCGAACGTTTAGATGAAGTGATTGCGAATATGGAGAAAGTATTGTCGGAAGAACATCGAAAATTGCTGCAATTGATGCAAGAAGAGCGATTGGCTGAGGATCCAATTGATTTATCCGTGTTAAAACAGGAACAAAATGATTTAATGGTAAAACGCGTGCCTGTACGTGCATATGCCGATTTGGCAACATACATTTTAAAAAGGAAAAAAGTACGTGTTTATGAATCAAATGATGGAAAAGTAAAACGAGTGGAGCGATTGCCGAAATTTATTCGTGATCATCTTCCTGAATTGTCCCAGTACCAAGGGGAAAGTTTTCGTTTTACTGGTTTTCGTGAATATGAAACAGAGGAAGTGGCGTTGTTAACGGGTGACCATCCAATTTTTCGATTAAGCATGGATTTAATGAAAAAGGAAATAGAAAAACATGATTGGGAAAGATATTTAGTTACCTATGATGTCCCTGAACCGTTGATGGTAGAAGTACATCAGGTTCGCATTGTAGATGGAACTGGAAAAGAGTTAGAAAATCATTTTATCCATCTAGCAAAGCGGGAAAATGGCGAAATTGTGGTTCTACATCCGTATTGGCTATTTGCAGGTAGTTTTTCTGATCAAGTTCTAGTATTAAATGATTATACATCCAATGATCATACCGTCCATGTCATTAAGCATTCTTCCTTCATTCGCGATCAAATACAAGCGAAGCGCCAGAAACAGCTGGATAAAATACTGGCGTTTTTGGAAAAATCATTTCATCAGCAGTACCAAGATCTGTTGGAAAAAATAGATCAATATCAAAAGGAAAATATCGATAACCGCAATAGTGCTCTGATTAACCAAATGAATGCCCGCATTATTGACTTAGAGATGAAGAAGGAAGAGCGTTTAACCCTCATCCAGCGCCAAAAAAACATTAGTATGAAACCGCCGAAAAAAATGCTTTCCTTACAGCTTGTCCCATCGGGACGCAGTACGAGAGTCATGGCGATAGATTATAAAGAAATGGTAGAAACGTATGAAAAGGCAAATGGTAGGATGAACGTTAAAATGTTTGATTGCCTTGGATTGGTAGATTTTTATAGCGAACGGTTTAATGGAGAAGAGCGCTATATTATTTTAACGAATGACCGTAACTATATGCCATCTGAACAGCATCTGGAAGATTTATCGGACATTTTGTCCAACGTATACATTTATGTTGTTCAAGATGGTCAAATTGTTGAAGAAAGACAGATGGATCGAATTGGAATAAAACTCGTCTAAAAGGAACATTTCGAAAGGAAGGAGAAGATATATTGGATAAAAAGGAAATTTTACCAATAACTAGGCTCTTTGCCACAAAATGTACTTGACAATCAGGTTGTTTTCTGATCAAGGGTACAAAAAATGCGAAATTTCCTGTATGGTAAAGGTGACCAAACCATCAACCATGGAGGAAATTTCGCATGCAATCTCAGTTTATCAAAGATTTGATCACTTTACCAGGCTTTCTTATTCATGGAGAACGAAAAGAGGGAGAACGATGGATTTTTGAACTTTCCCTCCCTCCTCATTGTCCGATCTGCCCGACTTGCTTCGGACGGACAACCAAAATATCATCGAAACGAAAACAATGGATTCATGGCTATCCAAGTACGGTCGGTTTATTTTGGATTGAACTTCCCATAGAAAGACGGCGTTGTCAAGCCTGTTTTCTGACGTTCACCGTTTCTTATCCGGGACTTCCGTCTCACAGGATCGCGACGGAATCGTTTCAACATTGGGTCGCCCAGTTATGCATCGGAAAAACGATTCAAGAAGTCGCTCGCTTGTTACAACTCGCCTATACGACAGTAGAACGCTGGTTTTATCAATATGCCCCGGCTCTTTTACCAACATCGAATCCTACAGTAGTATGTGTGGATGAATTCGCTTTCCGAAAGGGACATGATTACGGAGTAGCGGTGATGGACACACAGACTCGGAATGTCCTTTCCATTGCTTCTGGAAAAAATGAAGAAGCCATTGTGGAGGCGCTTCAACCCGTCGCCTCCAAAGTGAAGTATGTTGTCAGCGACTTGGCTCCTGCCATGAGAAAAGCCATTGAAAAGGTATGTCCAGAAGCCATCCATGTTCTTGACCACTTCCATGTGATTCAGTTTCACCGATGCACTGGAACGTTGTCGCAAATACCTTGCCAAAGGCGGAACCAAACATGGAAGCGTTCGCCGCGTGTGCCGATTGTTAAGCCAACGTCCAGAAAAATTAACAGAAGAAGAGAGACAGGAAGTTCGACAATGGTGCCAAGAAAGTGCTTATTTACGTGATGTCTATCAAGCACTTCAACATTTCCGTTACGTATCCAAAAGCCAAACAAGAAAGCAAGCCGAAACTCGTTTGACCCAATGGTTTGACCGGTACCTTTTTAGCGACTGTGCCGCCGTACGCAGGATTGCCAAGGCACTCATCACCCGAAGAGACGCAGTGCTTTCTTGCATCGTTTTTTCTTACTCAAATGGTCCAATGGAAGGAATCAACAACAAAATCAAATTGATCAAAAGGCGAGGATATGGGTATCGAAATATCCAGCGTTTTACTTTGCGTGTCCGTCTAGAGATCTCTATCACATTTTAACGTAAAAATCAAGTGCATCTTTTGGTGATGAATCAAAATTATACAGTTTACCGTGATGGTGAGCCAATAATGATTGTTTCACAGAGTGAGTTTAAAGACTTTAAATAAAGAATTTTCGATATTGATGCCCCGTTTTTATCACCTGACAAGCGGGCGCGTTGACAAGAAGGGCAAACAATGCCATGTAAAGCAAGATTGCAATTTTATATTTTAATAAGGGGATAGTATGAGTGAAAAAATTTTTTGTAGAGGTTTTGTGGGCGTTTGTCATGTTCACGTTTTCTCTCTCTTTGTTTAGTGATTTTGCCTTTGTCATTGCCATTTTACCGTTTGCGGCATTGGCTATTTTTCTTATATGCGCAGTGACAGAAGTGTTTGTTTCTTATTTTGAGAGAAGATGGGGAGTGAAGTGGGGTTGGACAGTTGTTTTAGGAATTGCAATGGTTACGTCGCTTCCTTTTTATCCGTCTTTTGTCTTTATGATTCCCATTTATATTGGGGCAATGGGGTATTATGCAGGGAGGCGACTATTTACTAAATTTTGTAGGATGCAAGGAAAAGCTTAATCACTCACTTTTTGCACCCTCCCGACGAAAATCGGGAGGATTTTTTGCGCTCATCGTCGATGCCGTTTTTGTCGAACGCCACCCGCCTCGTCGAGCAGTTCATCGAGCGGCTGATCGAAAACAATTTTGGCATGTTTTTCTGGAATGTTTTAGCGACTGTAGATGAGCCAATTCACCAACATAAAATGACAACCAAACAAAAAGGAGACATGAACCGGATTCCTTGGGTAAATATAGATGTGCTCAAAACCTATTCGCACAAGGGCGTTCATGTCTCATAAATCGTTGAGCACATCACCTAGGAATTGACATCTTCACGTTAGGGTTGCCGTCGCTGCTGTCCAAACCGGTCATCAAGCCTCTCGTTCATATCGTCGATGTCTTGACCGGCGAAAGACCGGCCGAAGATGGATGAATACCGCGTTCGCCACATTCGGGGGGATGAAACGGTATGGGGCGGCGGTGCTTCCCGACTGTATGTACAGCATCGCCGAATCTCAACAACCCTCTTTTCGCCGAACGGGAACAGCTTCGATCGCAGAAAGGCCGCAGCGTCGTCGAGTTCATTGATGACGCCGCGATATTCCCGTTGGTGTGATCAAAAAACAGCTCCGTATCGTATAAGGGGGTCCTGCTTGTCTTTCTAACAATAGAAATTACTTTAATGAAAAAGGCTTATCTACAGTTATAAATGATTGCAGGTAAGTAGCATAAATGCTATCATTGTGTATAATAATTGGTAAAGGATAGAGGATATTGTTTGAGGTAATATACACAGGAAATTTGACACTCCACACGCCTAAAGGGCGTGGGATTCTTGGGTCGCTCACGTCCTCATCCATTTCTGGTTCGGACCACGCCCAAGTTTAGGGGTGTGTCATCACCCCGTCCCATCGGGTTAGAGTGTACCCCGATGGGCGGCGCACCTGTGACCAGTGCGCTAGGTTAGGAGGCGAAGCCCGAAATCGCTTTGGCGATGTTGATGGCGCCATTCAAGTCGGCGTGGAGAGTGTATCCACACCTTTGGCATCGGAAGCAGATGCCGTTTCGGTTCGCTTTCTCTCGATGTCCACATTTACACGTTTGGCTCGTATAAGTTGGATTCACCCACTCCACCCGAATGCCTGCCATTTCGGCCTTATAGGCAATCATCGTTTGCAGTTGGTGAAATGCCCAAGAATGAAGGCTTCGTCCTGCTTCTTTAGCCGATGTTGCCCGTTTCCGAATGCCTGTCAAATCTTCCATCCGAATCACGCCAACACCGTTGGCGAGCGCAACATTCACGATTTGACGGCTGATTTTGTGATTTTGATCCTTCATCCAGCGGGACTCTTTGCGGCCGATTTTGCGAATCATCTGGAGCTTCTTGGCTTTGCCCAACGTTCGCCGCAAAGCCGCATAGCGTCGGCGCACAAAGGCGCATTGGTTCCCTTTGAAAAACCACGATTTCGTTCCCACGCTGGCCACGGCGATATAGCGAAGCCCTAAATCAACTCCCATCACCTTTGTTTCGTGTCGCGGTTCCACTTCAAATGTGACCGCAACAGCCAAGTACCATTTCTTTCTCTTTTTGTAGAGCTTGGCGGCCCCTTGTTTGACGGTTCCGTCCAGCAGCCGATTCAGCCACGCTTCTTGGTAGGGGCGCGCAACCACTGGCACGCCAATTCGCTTCTCCAGTGTGGGGAAGGAAACCGTGTAGAACGCTCCTTTCTTTTCCACCTTTACGTTTTGATTGTTAAAGCAACACCATAATGTTTGAAAATTATGTGTTTTCTGGTTTTTCTTTTGGGACTTCACTTCTCGAATCGTCTGATTGACGACGGCGGAAGGAAACCGCTGCGACGAAAACTCTTTAAATAGTTTGCTCGTTGCTTGATTCAGCTCGGGATGATTCAACAGCCAATTCGCAAACGCGGTATTCACTTTTGTCATCCGTTCATACATGTCTTGTTTGGTTTTCGTCGGCTTGTGCAGTTCCAGCCTTAGTGTGATCGTGGGCATGGATTCACCTCCTTGTGGCAATTTCAGGATACCATTTTTTTCAGAATCATTCAATATTCAGAAAACGGCTCACTTTCATTCCACCCCTCAAGGAATGGGCTTTCTCGCTCGCAGGTCTGTAAAGGAATTTGAAAATCATCTACTGAGTAAAGCCGAGCAAGAACTTAGACAAAAAGGTCGTCCGGGGATATGGTGTCATGTTGCTGATGTATATGCCAGGCAACTTACGATTATTCAACATCATCCATATCCTTCTGATCCAGAGGACAACAGCTTTCCGGATGATATCATCCCTCCGTCGTTGAAACATCTTCGCATGAATACTCGTTATGATCATTTTTACAGATGGGGTATAAGAGGTGGAAGAACTGGAAATCACAGAATTATATTTGCGATTCACAATTTTTCAAAAGTCATATTGCTTCATTATTTTGACAAGCAGTATAACAGAGCGATAAGACGAGAGGATATTGTGCCGGCTGAATCAGCATATGAACGTTATTGCGCTTTCGACCCTTGCCTTTATTAATGGACTGGGAGGGAAAAACAATGAGTGATTTTTTTAAGAAATATGCAGCCATTCGAGGCGAGCAACATGTTCAAAAACTTCGATTGGAAGGAACGATAGCTGCACAGATTAAAACAAGACGAAAGCAGCTGAATATGTCTCAACAGGAACTGGCAGATCGCATTGGAGTTCCAAAATCCACGATTGGGAGAATTGAAGCGGGACTTACAAGTCCTAGGGTAGAGACGCTTTTTAAAATTTCGCAGGCATTGAATACTCCTTTCATCATTGATGGTACAAGCAGACAGGATCATAACCTAAATGTTCAAGTTTAGCGCATAATAGGTAAATCGATGAGTTCTTTGATCAACTGAGAGTACATGTGAATTTTCCTCCGATGATTTGGCTCGGTCTCCTTTACCATACGGGAAAATTCGCATTTTTTGTATCCTCTATTTTCCCAATGCGCACCTATCTTGCCGTAAATGATCAAGTACAACTTGTGGTGAAGAGCCGGAAAAGCTTAATCACTCACTTTTTGCACCCTCCCGACGAAAATCGGGAGGATTTTTTGCGCCCATCGTTGATGGAGAGGCTGGATGTCTTGCGCCTTGACGTCGAGTTCGATCAATTCGTTCCTAGATCGAAACAGAGCCCTCGTTCTTAAGCTGTGTCTATGATAATCAATCTATAGTTTCGACAAATTTCAACAACATCCTACCAGTTGTTTTCGTAAAATAAAACCATAAAGAAAAGAAACAAGGAGCCATTCGTGCATGAAGACAAAAGGGATGATTGACAACAGACAAAACGGCCTAGTCGGCGATGCGTTGAAAGCGCATATCACAAAAGGCAGCAAACTATCGATTGCGGCGGTGCATTTTACGTTATATGCGTTTGCAGAGTTGAAAAAAGAACTGGCGCAAATCGATGAATTCCGTTTTATTTTCACAGAGCCTGCCTTTGTGCGCGGTGATCGTTCATTCAATGAATGGATGAAGAAAAACGAAGCGGCGCTGTATGGAGTAGAAGAAGAACGAAAATACAAAATCGAACTTAACCAAGCATACATAGCAAGGGAACTGGCGAAATGGCTGAAACAGAAAGCAAGGGTGAAATCGGTCGTCAATCAGCGCATTCAAGGCAGCATATATCATGTGCGAAATGAGGACGGGTCACAAATCGGCTTGATCGGCGGGGCGCCGTTTTCCAGCCCAGGTCTAGGCTACAGCAACTCTTCCAATATTTATATTAACCATATTGTCGACGATGAGCATTCAAATACCCAACTGCTTCGTCAGTTTGACGCCATTTGGCAAGATGAACAGGCGCTGCAAGATGTGAAAGACGAAATATTGCGGCGCTTAGAAGTGATGTATAAAGAAAATTCGCCAGAGTTCATTTACTTTGTGACGCTCTACAATCTATTTAAAGGCTTCTTGCAAGATGCGAAAAACTACGAATCGCTACAAACAAGAACGGGATTTGAAAATACGGTCATTTGGAACAAACTTTACGATTTTCAGCGCGATGGGGTAATTGGCGCCATCAATAAAATCGAAACGTATGGAGGATGCATTATCGCCGACAGTGTTGGGCTCGGAAAAACGTTCGAAGCGTTGGCGGTGATTAAATATTATGAACTGCGCAATCACCGCGTTCTTGTGTTGGCGCCAAAAAAATTAAGAGAAAACTGGACTATTTACCGTTTAAACGATAAGCGCAACATTTTGGCGGAAGACCGCTTTTCGTATGACTTGCTCAACCATACCGATTTATCGCGTGAGCGCGGATATAGCGGCGATATTAATTTGGAGCATGTGAACTGGGGAAATTATGACCTAGTTGTCATCGATGAATCACACAACTTTCGCAATAATGATCCGCGCAACGATCGGGTGACGAGATATTCCCGCTTGATGAACGACATTATTAAAGCGGGAGTGAAAACGAAAGTGTTAATGCTTTCTGCCACCCCTGTCAATAACAAGCTCGATGACTTAAAAAACCAGATAGCTTTCATTACGGAAGGAAATGACAAAGCGCTAGCGGAAACGGCGAACATCAAAAGCATCAGTCAAACGATCCGCCGCGCGCAGTCGCAGTTCAAAAAATGGAGCAATCTTCCTGAAGAAGAGCGGACCACTGAGCGGTTGTTAGATATGCTAAACTGGGATTATTTCACCTTGCTTGACTCATTAACAATCGCCCGTTCGCGCCGCCATATTGAAAAATATTACAACGTGGACGCTATCGGGCCGTTTCCGACGCGTCTAAAGCCGATCAATCTGAAAGAAAAAATCGACAGCAAAGATGAGTTTCCGCCGCTTGAGAAAATCAACAACGACATTTTGCGGCTTCGCATGGCGGTCTATTCGCCGATGCAATACGTGCTGCCGCACAAAAGAGCGGACTATAGCGAAAAATACGACACAAAGGTCGCAAACGGCCGAGTGTTTAAGCAAACCGACCGCGAGCACAACCTTGTTTATTTAATGAAGTCGAATTTGCTGAAGCGGTTGGAGAGCAGCGTTCATTCGTTTTCTTTGACATTGCAAAACATCATCCAACAAATCGACGAACATCTCAAGAAAATCGACCGTTGCGATGGAAGTTCTGGGACAATTGGCGAGATGGACGAGATCGATGCGGAAGATCCGGAATTGGAAGAGGCGTTGATTGGCTCGAAAGTCAAAATCTTTTTGAAAGACATGGATTTGATCCGTTGGAAACAAGATTTGCTATACGACCGGGAGATTTTGCTGAGGCTGCTTCACCAAGCGCGGAACGTAACGCCGGATCGCGATCAGAAGCTGTTGGCGTTGAAACGATTGATTGAACAGAAAATCAAGCACCCGATTAACGATCAGAACAAAAAGCTGCTCATTTTCACAGCTTTTGCCGATACGGCAAACTACTTATACGAGAATTTGCATCAATGGGTGCGAAACCAATTTGGCTTGCACTGCGCGGTCGTGACGGGCGCCGATCGGCCGAAAACGACATTGAAGATGAAGAAAGTCGATTTCAATCATGTGTTGATGAACTTTTCGCCCGTCTCGAAAGAGCGGGATAAAGTGATGCCGGAAATGAAAGACGAAATCGACATTCTCATTGCCACCGACTGTATTTCCGAAGGACAGAACTTGCAAGACTGCGATTATCTCGTCAACTATGACATCCATTGGAATCCGGTCCGCATCATCCAGCGGTTCGGCCGCATCGACCGGATCGGCAGCAAAAACAATCAGATCCAGCTCGTAAACTTCTGGCCATCAATCGAGCTTGACGAATACATTCAGCTCGTCAATCGGGTCAAAGGCCGAATGACGATCCTGGATATTTCATCGACCGGGGAAGAAAACGTCATTGCCGACAACAGCAATGAAATGAACGACTTGGAATACCGCCGCAAGCAACTGGAAAAATTGCAAAATGAGGTCATTGATTTAGAGGATATTTCCGGAAATATCTCGCTGACGGATTTTACTCTCGACGACTTCCGGATGGATTTGTTGAATTTCATGAAGGAACATAAAGAAGAGCTCGAGCGGGCGCCGTTTGGACTGTTCAGCATTACCGCCAATCAAAATGAAAAACTGAAAGACGAAATTCAGCCAGGCGTCATTTTCTGCCTAAAACAAACGGCGCCGATGGCATCTGCGCATGAACAAAACGCGCTTCATCCCTATTATTTGGTGTATGTCCGCAAAGACGGCACGGTGTTGTACCATCCTGGGCATGTCAAGAAAATGTTGGACCTGTATCGCTCGCTTTGCAACGGCAAAAAAGACGTCGAATGGGGCTTGTACAAGGCGTTTTACCAAGAGACGAAAAACGGAAAAGACATGGGGCAATACAAGGCGCTGCTGGAAAAAGCGGTGGAAGAGATCGTCGGCAAGATGGATCAGCAATTGATGCTCAACATCTTCAGCCTAGGGAACTTGGACGCCTTCGTGACGAACGCCAACACGAGCTTGCAAGATTTTGAGATCGTTTCGTATTTGATCATTAAAGGGTGAGGATCATGGCCGCATCCGCATTTTATGCTACAATAGGACTGGACGAGCGCGTCCGCCCGTTGCATAAAAAGCTCGATAAAAAAATGTTTTACGACTATGCGGATTTGACGAAAAAAGAAAAGGACTATATGACGAAAGACGTCGAGCGGATCGAGCTGACGTATTTGTTGTCTCCGGGCGTCATCAACATTCAGCCGTTCGTCAACGACGACTACCATTACGAAGGGGTTATGTTTATCACCGTTCGGCTGCGCCCGGAATCGAAGGATGCGCACGTTTCCGTGATCGGGGAGATCATCCAAAAAACAGTGCCCAACCCAACCGTTATCGTGTTTGAAAAAGAAGGAAACGTTCGAATGGGGACATGCCGCAAGCGGCTGAACAAAAACGACCGGACCAAAACCGTGGCCGAAGAATGGGCGTATACGCCGTGGTTTTCTCCCGATCATGATGACGAGACAGTCAAGCAGTTTCTTCGCGCCGTCCATATGACGAGGCTTTCGTTCGCCAACTTTTTTCGGTTTTATCAAGACATCCATCTGGCGGTGCAGGCGTTCCAGCACGCCAAAGCGATCGGCGCCTTTTACATCGCCGCTGATGAACAATCAAAACAGCTCGTCGCGCAAATCGAACAGGCGGAAGTCGAAATCGCAAAATGGAAAAACGAAATCAAAAAAGAAACGCAGTTTAATCGAAAAGTCGAATACCATATGAAAATTCAACAGCTAACGAAGCAAATCGAACAATGGAAGCAACAATTGCACGGAAAGGAGCAGCACGATGGAAAAACTGGACGGAAGATCACTGGATCTCATCAAAACGAACATTGAAGCGTTAAAACAGCTATTCCCAGAAGTTGTAACGGAGGGAAAAATCGATTTTGACAAACTGAAGCTTGTTCTCGGCGAAGAGATTGAAACGCGCAATGAAAAATATGAATTCACCTGGCACGGCAAAACACAGGCGATGAAACTTGCGCAAACGCCATCGACCGGCACACTAAGACCGGACAAAGCATCAAGCAAAAATTGGGAGACAACGGAAAACTTGTATATCGAAGGCGACAACTTGGAAGTGCTGAAATTGCTGCAAAAATCGTATTTTGGCAAAATCAAAATGATCTACATCGACCCACCGTACAACACGGGGAAAGACTTCGTGTACAAGGACGATTTTCGCGACAATATCAAAAATTATAAAGAAATCACGCAGCAAACGACTAAGGCAAATACGGAGACAAACGGGCGCTACCATACCGATTGGTTGAATATGATGTACCCGCGGTTGAAGTTGGCGAGGAATTTGTTGCGGGAGGATGGGGTTATTTTTATAAGTATTGATGATAATGAGGTTGCCAACTTAAGAAAAGTTTGTGATGAGATATTTGGAGAAAATAATCTTATTGCCCAATTTACTTGGGTGAAAAAAAAGAAAGGTAGTCATTTGTCTCAGACTATCCGTAACATAACTGAGTATGTAATTGCTTATAAGAAGAAAGATGTAAACATTGAATTATTTGGAGAAAATGCATATTCTGATAAATGGCAACCATTAGTGAAGAGGACAAATAGTCATAAGGTGCTAGTTTTTCCCGCTAATTCAGTACAAACTACATTACAAGATGGAACTTATGAAGCTGGAATATATGGAGAGGGGAGCACTTCCATAAATTTTTTGGAACCTTTTATAGTTAAAAATGGTTTGGTTATATCTAACCTGAATCCGTGATGGTTGGAAATCAACTTTGATTTTGGTGTTAGTTCTATGGATATATGATCCATACATCCCTTTTTTTGATGATTCCCTGCACCACTTTCATGTTTGAAAACGAGATAAATCCTC
>NZ_SDLD01000051.1:0-17714 GCF_013096875.1 Geobacillus sp. DSP4a
TGAGTGTCTTATGCTCTAGCGGCGAAGTGGACACGCCTCAAAGAATAAGGATTGCTTGAAGCAGTCAAACTTCTTTGGAAGCCCCCACTTCAAATTTTCGCTAGAAAATTAAGTGGGGGTAGTTCACTTGACAATGAGAATGCATTTGCAGAAGCAGGGATGCTCCCGGCCAAGAGGAACAAAACCCCCGAACGAATGTCTCATCGCTCGGGGGCCATCGGCGGCAATAGGGGAACAACTGGTCTGTTCAGTCGTTTCGATCGAGATGCCCGACTGGCGGGTGACTGAACAACACCGCTTCCAGACCCATGCATGGGTCTGGGAAGCAGGTGGTTATTCCGTCTTCCGTCACACCTTGGCGCGACGAAGGCAAGCCTGTGGCTTGCCTTCAGCAGTCGGAAAAATAGACGACACGCTTTTGGGCCAGCGAAATGTGAAATCTTCCAGTTGATTCGGCATGAGAGCCATGTCTATGACGAACGCTGACGCCATGCCGAATAAAGCGCCTCCTGGCTCATATGGTCGAAAGAGCTTGGCGGCGCAAGGGACAACAGCTGTTGTTCATCGCCAACGATCGGCAACAGCCGGTCGAGCTTGGCCATCCGCAAAATCTTTTCGATAGCGGCGTTATCCCGGACGACGATGGCCATGGCGCGGCTTTCGCTGACGATTTGCTTAAAAAAGCGGACAAGGAGCGCTAATCCAGTACTGTCCAAAAATCGAAGGCCGCTCACGTCGACAACGACAAGGCGGCGCTTGACAGCAGCCACCGCCGTCGCCAGCTTTTGTTCCGCCGCGAGCTGCGTATCATAGGCGAGCCGTCCAGTTAGCTTGATGCATTCGTATGCGCGTTCTACAACCATTTCCAATTCAAACGACAACCGATGCTGTTTCATTGTATCCCCCTATCGTGACCAGCCATGCCCTGCCCCCGCCACCACCCGCATTCGTTTCGATCATATGGATGCGTCCTTGCACCAAAGCCAGTTATGTTGCGTTTCGGCTCATTTTCATGACAAGCATCCGACGGCCGCCCTTTTGCTCAACCCACATAACGTCATCCATAATTTCTCGGATGAATAGCAACCCTCGTCCCGATTCGGCGAGCAATACATCAGAGAGCGTCATTTGATCAAGCTGCTCGATCACTTCCGCCGGAACGCCGCCGCCCTCATCCTCAACCGCCACGGCCACATCAGCGCTTGTGACGAAAAAGGAGAGCGAAATCGTCCCCGCCTCCATCCCCGCCCGTTGAACCGCTTTGACGGCATTGACGACCGCTTCATGCACCGCCAACACAAACAATTCCGCATCACGGACAGCAAACAACGAAGCAGCCTGCTCCGCAAGGAGATGGCAAACCAAAACCGCTTCCTCGTCCGCCCGGCAGCGCACGATCCATTCACACACTACCAAGCGCCCCGCCTATCCATGAACCGTGATGGACAATAAGCAAATGTCGTCGGAAGGGCTGACGAGCGGCGGACCTTGGCTGATTAAACGCTCGAGGAAGCGTTTATCCGGCAAATGGCGGCACATTTGCGTACATAAGCGAATTTTTTCAATGCTTTGCAAAATCGACGGGTCGATCTCCTCTAAAATGCCGTCTGTATACAAAAGGAGGCGGGCCCGCTTGTCGTAATGAATCACCCCTTTTTCAAACGGCAAGGAAAACGGGCTGCCAATCGCCAAACCGCCTTTGTCCAACTCATGGACGCTTCCATCGTCAAACACGAGCAGCCCAGCCGGATGGCCGGCGTTCGTATATTCAATTTTTCGCTCTTTCGTGTCAATCACTAAATAAATCATGGAAAACAGGTGACGGATGTCGTTGGCCTCATCAGGAAACAACGTTTGCACATGCTTTTCCAGTTCGCTCGCCACCGAGACCGGGTCGATGACGCGCACGATCAACCCGCGCAAAAGCGAGCGAAGCAGCATGCTCACCAAGGCTGACGAAATGCCGTGTCCCATCACATCGATGACGATCACCCCGTAGCGGTACAGGTCGATTTGATAGCAAGCGTAAATATCGCCTGACAAATCATCGGATGGAATATAGACGGCATCCATCGTCACCGCCTCGTTTTGAATGAGCGGCGTCAACAAGTTGTGCTGAATTTTTTTCGCCAGCTCGATTTGGCGCCGCCGCTCCGCCTCTTTCTGCTTTTGCTTCGTCTCGTCTTCGACAAGGACGATATATCCGTCCCCCTGAAGCACGGGAATGACCGTATAGGCGACATTGACGGACGTGCCGTCCGGACGCTGCACCATCCCTTCGCCGCATCGCTGCTCTTGGGGAGAAAACGGAAGCCATGTTTGGCTGCCGCAGCGAAAGAGCGACCATATCAGGCGGCCGACCGCCTCTTCTTTTCGACGCCCAAACAGCCGCTCGGCACTAAGCCCCCAATCTTGCACGGTTCCGTCCGCCGCCACCGGAACAACCGCAAACGGGGCGGAATCGCAAATGACCCCGAGCCACTCAGACGGCGTCGGTCGATCAGCCGGAGGCATAGCGGTTTGTTCAACAAAATGCCAAACGAGCCATTCTCCTTCGCTGCCTGATAGCCGATAGACGTTCATCCAACTCGTATAGGCTTTCCCGCTTTTCGCTACATGGCGCGCTTCTCCTTGCCAACACCCGTCCTTTTTTACCGCCTCGGCGATGCCATCTAACAACGCGGCCGACCACTCGGCTGAAAACAGAACATCGACCGGCTGCCCGACTAATTCATGTTTGGCAAATCCGAGCCATCTTGGCGTCAGCTCGCTGACCGCAACAATCAAAAGTTGATGGTCGGTCATCACCATGCCGCTGCCCAACTGTTCCGCATCTAGCTGATCGATCGCCTGTACTTTCGCCTTCACCATCGTTCAACCCTTTTTTGTTATAATCAACATCCATCGCTTTTAGCTGACACCGGCTTCCCGAAACAAACACGCGCATCGGCGCCGGGTTGTTTCCACCCCGCCTTCGGGTTGCATGTTCAGCACCACATTTCGCCCATTGTTCCCATTGGGAACAGATTATTGTTGGTATTCGCGGTCTTTTGTTAATTTTCCTGCTCGCTGGCGCAGAAATCTTCTAGTCCGTTTTTCTTATTTTGCCGATGATCCAAACCGCCGGCGAATCGCCGCAATCACAAGCAAGAGCACCGGAATGATGATTTGCATCGGGATGTGCAGATAGAGCGTGACAATCTTTAATCCTTCATGAATATGTTCCCAGTAGTTGCTGGCCATCGCCACCGACCACAATAAGACAAGCGCCCCAAACGCATAAACAAGCCGCTGGTGGTTCGAAAACCCGAATACATGAGCCACCCCCACGACGCCGGCATAAAAAAAGATGGAGACTTTGAAAAACCACCCGATCACTAGAGCGACCATAAAAAAGATATCAAGCCGCTCTAAAAAGTGAGCGACTTGAATGCGGCGGATCGTATCGAGCAACGGAAACGATGAACGTGACACCGTATCAGCTCCCAAGACGGCCGTATTAACGGCCATAATGATCGCCAGGTTGATCCCGGTCAACACCATCCCGGCAACGGCGGCCCGCCGCGCTTTTTCCGGACGATTCAAGTATGGAAACAGCATGGTAAACACGATCATTTCGCCAAACGGCACGTACAACGTTTCCGTGAACACCGTTTTCCACACCCGTTTCCACCCTTCCTCTAACACTGGTTGGAGCTGGGTGAGATCAACAACTCCGGAAGCGATAACTAAGATGAATCCGACAACCGCCAGTATTTGCAACAACGTATAAAGCAGTTCGCCGGTGCGCGCCAATACTTCAATGCCTTTATAGGCGCTGTACATGACCGTCATGGCCATAAGGACATTCAAAACAAACAGCGGCGTTTCCGGATAGGCAAACGTGAGCAACAGTTCGCCAAAATCACGCAACACACGGGCGGCGATATAGAAAAAATAGGTAATATAGAGAACTGCCAACACCTTGCCGAGCGGCTTGCCGACGATATGTGTCACATAGGAAGTCAGCGGCTGATCGGGATAATAATGAAACAAACGCTCATAAACCAAAATCAGCAACAGCCCAAGCGCCAGACCGAGCAAAATGGCGATCCACATATCTTGCTTGGCGCTGACGCCGAGTGGAATGACCATCGCACTGCCATGCTCAAACAACACAATCAGGACAAACAGCTGGCGCACATTGATTTTGCTATGTTCCATCTCGCTCCATCGCTCCTCACTCCACCGTATCCAAGTTTTTGAGCCGAAAACGCTTATTTGATATATGGCGTATTCCGCAATCCCGTGCGTCGAATGGAAGCATCCACTTTTACTGTCACCCGAAGATGAGGGAAATAGCGGTCATCCCACTCTTTTTTGATTCTCTTCCATAAGAGGGGATCGGCGCGATGCACCGCCTCGCCAAAACCAAAAACATCCGTTTTTTCATGCTGGGCCGTTTCAATCGCCTGTTTCACTTCCCGTTCAATTTCCCGGCCAATCGCCTTTTCCAATTGAAACAATAATCGGTAATCAGCCAAATTGATCGGGACGTACGTCTCACTGATATCCCCTTCTGTTTGGATATGAACCAAAATGGAAGGCTGGCCGTTTTTCAATTTCACTTTTAACCCCGTTGTCACTCCCATCGTTTGATAACCAATCGCTTCTTTTTTTCCTTTCCAGGGGATCGTAATATTCGTTTGTTTGATTCGATCCAACACCCAAAGCACGCCTCGTTCCGTTGAGCCGTTCACCCAGCGAACAAGACGGTCTTTTTTAAATAACGCCAGTCCATCCAAGCTGATGCGAGCATCTGGCACAGAGGATTGAACGTTTGTTTGCCGTTTGCCCTGCTGTGGGTTTCCTTCAATGACAACACCCGTCACGACTGTATTTCTTCCTGAAGATGTCAAACCACGAATCGCCCCCCAGACATCAGTGTTGATTGAATGCCCCCAGGACATCTCGGAAAACTCCAACGTCTTAATAATTTTATTGGCGGAAATTTTGTCAATCGGTGTTAATACGCTTAACACCTCTTTCGCTGAGTGGCCATGAGCAATAACCAGCCGCGCTGTCGTCCGAAACTCGTGACTCCGTTCCATCGCATCGAATACGCCATTCAACCCTTGGCGCGCCACTTCTTCGCCGATGACCACCAAGTTGGTATGAGCGTAATACAGGATGCGCGACAGCTTTTTCGAGGCTTTCCGGATTGCCTCGACCAACGTGTCTCCGGTCGACGTATAAATGGAGACGGGCACGCCGCCCGCTCCGCCTCCTCGTTGGAGCGCCCCCGCAACGTTGCCCGGGTTGACGATTTGAAACGAGGCCAAATATCTGCCGTCTTTTGTTTTATCGAGGCCGACGGCAATGACAACGCCCAAATCGGTTAACTCTTTTTTACTCCAACAGCCAGCCAGCAGCACCGCACAAACAAAAAAGGACACAAACATGGCGATAGGTCGTTTCATGATCCATCCTCCTTTTCCCGGCGTGTTGGTGCCGGAGGCTTCGGTTTCTGATCCCCCGATTGGCGAATGATATTTTTCTGGTTAATCAGGCGCGGCCGCTCGCGGTACATCCATGTCGGAATCCGAAACAGGGTATCGCCTACATTGGTTGAAATAAATGGAGCAAGCGGCGACATGTATGGCATGCCAAACGAGCGCAAGCTGCATAAATGGAGAATCATGACCAGCAGACCCATTATAATGCCATAAAACCCGAACATCGCCGCTAAAAACATCAACCCAAAGCGGATGAGGCGGGCTGAGATGGCGATGGCAAACGACGGCGTGGCAAAGCTGGCAATCGCGGTGAGCGAGACAACGATGACCATGGCCGATGAAACAAAACCGGCAGCGATCGCCACCTCACCGATGACAAGCGCCCCGACAATCGACACCGCCTGTCCGACCGCACGCGGCAGCCGAATCCCCGCTTCGCGCAAAATCTCAAATGTCACTTCCATGATTAATGCCTCGACAAAAGCGGGAAACGGCACAGCCTCACGCTGGGCGGCAATGGCGATGACGAGCTGGGTCGGGATCATTTCTTGATGAAACGTCATCGCAGCAATATAAATAGAGGGCGCGACGAGCGAGAGAAAAAAAATCAATACGCGCAAAAAGCGAAGAGCAGTGGCGATATCAAAACGGGCATAATAATCCTCTACCGCTTGAAAAAATTGGATAAACAAAGCCGGCACAATCAGGATAAACGGCGTCCCCTGAATCAAAATCGCAATCCGCCCCTCCAGCAAATTCGCCGCCACCACATCGGGACGCTCGGTATGGTAGATCGTCGGAAATGTCGTAAACGTTTGATCTTCGATTAACTGTTCAATATAACCGGACTCAAGCACGCTGTCCGTATCAATGCGGCGCAGGCGCGCTCTCACTTCCTCGATAACCTCGTCATTGGCAATGCCTTTGATGTACATGATCGCGACATCCGTTTGCGTCACGGTGCCGATTTGCATCGTTTCCAGCCAAAGATTGGGATTTTTAATGCGGCGGCGGATCATCGCGGTGTTTGCGCGCAACGACTCCGTAAATCCCTCGCGCGGCCCGCGGACGGCGAGTTGCGTCTGTGGCTCCTCGATTGCACGATATTGGCCGCCTTTGGTGCTGGCGCTGACAGCGGACGGCACCCCATCCAACAAGATGATGGTCTCTCCGGAAAACAGCTCCAAAAACAGGTGTTCCCAATCGACGACATGCTTCACACCGCCCACCGCGGCCAACTTTTGTTCGATCCACGGAAACGATTCTTTTTCTGTTAATGACAGTGGAAATGACGCCTCCAGCAACGGCGTCAGCAAAAACTCGTACACATGTTTTTCGTCAACAAGGCCATCCACAAAGACGATGGCTGCTTTGATTTGCCTCTCTTGGCCAAGCGAAAACCGGCGGATGACAACATCGCTGCTTTGTCCAGTCGTTTGGCGGATGATGTCAAGGTTGACGGCTAATTCAGCTGACATCGGCTCTTGCGGGACGTCCGCCGCCTCGCCGCTATGGTCCGGTCCTTCTTGTTTCACCCTGTCATTGATCTGCTTTTTTTGTCGGCCCATTCCCCATTGAAACAGCATGTTTTTCCTCCTCACTCCGCTTCCTTTTTATCCCTCATTATGGACACGAAATCGGGAGGACATACGCCCGTGAATCGCTTTTGGATCAATAGAAAAAACTAAAGAAAAACAGCAGGTGGAACACCATGAAACTAATTGTTGTTTGGCTGATGTTTGCCTTGCTCGCCATAGGAACGATGGTAAGCATGGATCAGTTGATGGGGATGACCTTGCATCAATCGTTGCATATCGTGCTGAACCCATTTCGAGTAATGAAGGCACCAGAACTGTTTATTTTCTCATTGTTCGTCCTTTCACTATTGCTCGATCTATTGAACGTTTGGATGTGGAAACGAAAAAACAAAACGTCTTGACCAACAGCCGGGGGCAAAAAGAGGAAGGTGCCCCAAAAGCAACGGGACACCTTTCCTCTTCATCGGGCGTTACCTTTTCTGTATTTGCTCCCAATGATGCTGTTGTTGCAACCACTCGCGAACATGGGTGCTGTGTGAAGATAAGGGAACGGTAAACGAATCGCCGTCGCTTTGCAGCAATTCAATATCCCCCTGCCATGTGCTCCCCCCGCCGATGATGTCCTCCACCGGCTCATTCCACAAATCTTGTTTGAGCGCCTGGACAAACGACTCAATCTCCTTCGGATCGGCAAGCACGACCACCGGACGCCCCGTTTCGACATTGCGGATCGTCACTTGGCGGATCGGCGCATAGCCGCTTGGGCGAAGCAACAAATAATATTGCTGCTTATATTCTTTTGAGCCCATGATGCGCTGAAAATACAGCATGTACGGTTCAATCGGCACTTCGTAGCGGCGGAGGAGACGCGTGCCGTCTTTGAGCACATACCCGATCACAATCGGCCGGACGTTGCCAAAACGTGACGGGAGCGGCTGATCGTGCACAAGCTGCGCATGAAGCGCCCTGACAGCTTTGATGTTGTCCTTCGTGCGCAAAAACTGATCGAATGCTTCAAACTCTCTTTCCATCAAGTTAGGATTTTGCCAATTCATCACCGACTGGCCGAAATAGACTTTCTCAATATCGGACAAATTCGGAACGTGTCTCACATATCCAACCGGATCAAGGCGCACAGTCAAAAATAAGACCGACATCACAGCGGCAAAGGCGATATACCCTTTCCATTTATGAAAAACACGCCATGTTTTCATCACGACCATTTGCGCAACGGCATACCCGATAAGCGAAAACGCAACATACCCAAAGATGATCCATCCCCACTGCCGTTGGACTTGTCCAAAGTAGAACCCGCCGGTCAAGCACATGCAAAGCGCCACTCCATACACAAACAGCGGGCGAAGCACTGAAAAGGCGAGCGCCTGTCCGGCCGCTTCCGTCGGCCGCCGCTCGTACAACCAAATGGACACCCCGAAAAACAGAAGCGACAACAGCAGCAACAGTCCGGCTTCCCCCGCGCTCATCGCCTGATCCGTCAGCATCGCATAACGAATCGGCAGCGCCCAATCCATCAGATTTCCCGATAAATAGTACCCATCGGGGAATCCATACAACCATAACGGCAAATTGCTAAACAGCAGCACCATGATGCCTGTCGGAAAAAAGAGAGCAATATTCGTTAACACAATATGAACGATCGATTGGCCGACGAGCACGCCGACCATGACACCTAGCGCAAAAATCACCGTCTCTACGACAAGCGTCTCGCCAAGCCATCGTCCCACATCCCCCGCTCCAATCGGCCACGGGAGATCAAGTCCGTACAGACATCCGATCGCAACCAAGGCGGTCAACACGAGCGGAACCGCCAAAAAGAGCCATCCAATAAACATCTGCCCGGCAAGCAGTTCGGTGCGGCGGATGGGCAAGCTATGGATGAAATCAGCCGACCGTTTCTCATGCATATAGCGAACCACGCCGGCCGCCGCCAAAATCGGAACGAGCCAAGCGCACAGCGCTTCCATTCCATTGGCTATATCATACACACTGTACCATTGCGGAATATTGCCGACCTTTGGGTCATATTGAGAATACGCGAGCGCCATCGGCAGCACAATCGCAGCCAGCCATAGCAGCCAGTGAATGATGGCAATCCAGCCGATTTGACGAAGATTTTGCCCCCACATGGCGCGGTTAGCCGACCACTGTTTCACGGACATGAGCATCGCCCCCCATTTCATACATAAAAATTTCTTCAAGCGACAGCGGCAGCACATCAAGGATGAGAGGATGAAATGCGCGGACCGTCTCCTCTATGCGCCGCTTTTCCCCGCGGACAATAAGAAGAACGATGCTGCCGCGCTCCTCGCGATGCACGATGTCAAGCCGTTCGGCCAACTCGCTCGGAAACCCGCCGCGAAAGGCGGCTTGCAGCTTATGCATCCCCGCGCGCAGCTCGTCCAAATCGCGCTCGAGCTGCACCACACCGTGCGCCATCAGTCCGACGATGTCGCATAAATCTTCGAGTTCGCGCAAATTGTGTGACGAGATGACAACGGTCATTTCCCGTTCTACTACTTCATCGATTAACAGCTGTTTCACATGGCGACGGACGAATACGTCGAGCCCATCAAGCGGCTCATCCATAATAAGCACGTCCGGCCGGACGGAAAAAGCAAGCCAAAACGCCGCCTGGCGCTGCATGCCTTTGGAAAACTGCTGAATCTTTTTGTTTGGATCAAGCGCAAAGACGGACTGCAATTCCATAAACCGCCCGCGGCTGAACGACGGGTACAGTTGCTCGTAAAAATCCGCCATTTGTCGAATCGTCGCGTGCGGAAAAAAGTAGACAAAGTCCGGCAAAAACAAAAGGCGTTGCTTGATGCGGACATTTTCCCACACATCCTCCCCGTCCACTGCAATCGTTCCGCGATCTTGGCGGAGAATGCCGGCCATCATCTTTAGCAGCGTCGTTTTTCCGGCGCCGTTCGGGCCGAGCAACCCGTAAATCGCTCCTTTTGGCACCATCATGTTCGCGCCCTTGACAGCGGCAAATCGATCAAACATTTTCGTCACGTCCACAAGTTGAATCACGATTCTCCCTCCTCTTTCTCCCCTTCTCGAATCCATTGCCATAACTGCTCATTTGTCACCCCTAAAAACCGTGCTTCCTTGACAAGGCGGACAAACTGCTCACGGACCGCAGCGATCGCCTCGATGTTTGGTTCTTTCGAGCGCGGGGCAACGAAGCTGCCTTTCCCTGGAATCGAATAAATCCAGCCGTCGCGTTCCAGTTCGCGGTACGCTTTTTGAATCGTGTTCGGATTCACCATCAGCTGTTTCGCCATCGTCCTGACCGATGGCAGCTGATCGTGCGGCTGCCATAGTTCGCGGACGATCATTTCTTTCATTTTGTCAATCAGTTGTTCGTAAATCGGCTGGCGACTACGGATATCAAGCTCAAACATCTCCCCTCCTCCTCTCATTGTCACAACCGTACTATAACTAATAGTACACATAAAACAGAAGAAAGGCAAGAGTTTTTTCCAAAATAAAGAAAGAATCCATTCCCGGATTCTTTCTTCATCTCATTCCGGCGCCGTTTGCCGCCGCGTTGACCGTTGCCGCTCGGCGGGCTGATACGTCTGAACAAACAGCCCATCTCCTTCGAGCCACTCGGCGATCAACACGTCTTTTGGCGAGGCAATTCCTTGTTTTTGCAGTTTGGCGGCCAGCCATTGCTCTGTTTTCCCAAGCTCCGCTAATTCGTCTGCCAACAGCTGGCCATCGCGGATCAGCGTCACCGGGACATACACCGGGTGGGGCGGCAGCTGGAAATCTTCACGCCGATCGTCAAATGAAGCCATTTCATGCTGCGCCCCCCTTGCATGCCGTTGATGTTCGCCCTTTCTTCCCTGTATTGTGCCCCCTGCCGCCTGAGAAGTTTCACTGTTGGTTTGCCGTTGGAACGGATAAATTCCCCTGGACTGGAAACACTATCGTTTTAGAAAGCCAATCAGCGGCATTTCATCAGAAAAGAAGCCGGTTCAGCAAGGTTTCTGGAATCAGCAGCCTTTTGCCCTACATCCCCCGCCCTTTGGAGATTGCATGGAAAGAAAGGGATCCATGATGAACGGACAGCCGCTTAGCGCCCTGCAATTGTTATTCATGGTCATGCTGTCAGTCGGGCTGATGAATCATGTCATCATCATCCCCTTTATGCTTGAGGCCGCCCACCGCGATGCGTGGGTCGCCGCCTTGGGAGCGTTGGGAGGTTTGCTCCTCTGGCTGCCGCTGCTTTATTTCACCATCCGACAACTGAACGGCGAGCGGCTGTTTGACTGGCTCAAGGCCCGATTTTCGAGCGCGGCTGCTTATGCGATGGCCGGTGTCAGCAGCGCATTCTTGCTTCTTCATAGTTTTGTCACGTTAAACGATACGGTCACGTTCACCACCACCTCTTATTTGACGGCGACGCCGAGATGGGCGCTGATTTTGGTCATCGTGGCCGTTTGTTTTTATAACTCGTACCAAGGCATCGACTCGATTGCCAACACTTCCATGATCATTTGCCCGTTCGTCATCGTGTTTGGTTTTTTCGTTATGCTCTCGACCACGCCTCATAAAGATTATTCACTGCTCAGACCAACGCTTGAACATGGTGTTGGACCTGTGCTCAACGGCATGATGTACGCCGGAGCGGGATATGTGGAAGTGATCGTTCTATTGTTTCTCTCCCATCGCCTGCCTCGCCCATTTTCATGGAAGGCGCTTGCCGCCATCGCTGTTTTCACAGCCGGGCTGAGCATCGGGCCGACGATTGGCGCCATCACCGAATTTGGCCCCGAGCAGGCGACGCGCCTTCGCTATCCGGCGTTTGAGCAATGGCGGATGGTCAGTTTAGGGACGTACATTGAGCATGTGGACTTTCTGTCGGTCTATCAATGGCTGTCCGGCGCCTTTATCCGCATCTCCTTATCGACAGCGCTGATTGTGGAATTGTTTCCGATCCGCCATCCGCAAACCCGCCGTTGGGTGCTCATTGTCCTCTACTTGGCGATCACATTGGCGGCGCTGGCGCCGGTCAGCGATGAACAGTTTTTGTATTTTGTCAAACATGGGGTGCTGCCGGCATCGCTGCTGTTTAGTCTTGCGCTGTCCGTTGTGTTAAGTGGTTTCGCTTTGTTGGCATACCGAAAAAAGAAAAGAGGGATGACATGATGAAACGACCCATGCGCGCCGCCGAAGGCAAGCGGTTGAAAGACGATTACACAGGGCTCGAGACCGTCATCATCTCCGAAGAGGCGTTGCGCACGATGTACGCCAAATGCCCGGACGTCATCATGACGGAAGCCGCGATTCCATCCTCTTTGCCTGACGGCTCGGCGGCTGTGGTGCACTTGCTGTTTATTTATTGTGAAGAACTGTGCGATACGCAAATGCTGCAAAAGGCCATTTATCCGATGTTCCGCGAGCTGTGCGAACACCATCCATGCTTTTCGGCCGCCGACATCGAGGCCCGCAAACCGGCGGCGCTTGAGTATATGGGAAAAGAAGTGCGGATCGATGATCTCAACTTCAAGCTGTTTAGCGGTGATTTGCTCATTTATTTTCACGAAGCCGATGTCTTGTACACGATGCCGCTCGCCAGCCCGCCAAACCGCGATCCGGAAGAGCCGAACACGGAAGTATCGATCCGTGGACCCAAAGATGGATTTATTGAAGAAATCAGCAAAAACGTGGCGCTCATCCGCAAGCGGCTGCGCTCGCACCGGCTCGTCTATGAACCGTTTGTCATCGGCACGCGCAGCCAGACAAAAGTCGGGCTCCTTTATGTCGATGATATTGCCAACACGACCATCATCGATGAGGTGAGAAGCCGTCTGCTCAGTTTGTACATCGACTCGGTGACAAGCACCAATCAAATTGAGGAGTGGTTGTCTGACACCCGGTTTTCTTTGTTCCCGATGTTCGGTTATACCGGGCGGCCCGATTTTGCCGTCAATTCGCTCCTCAACGGCCGTTTTATCATCTTGGTCGACGGGGCGCCGACCGCCTTGATCGGCCCGGGCAATTTAACGTTTTTGCTGAACACGTCGGAAGATAACAACACGTTTTTCTTGTTTGTCGTATTTCAGCGCCTGCTTCGGCTCGTCGGCACTTCGGTCGCCATTTATTTGCCGGGCGCCTGGGTCGCCTTGACGTCGTTCCATCCGGATCAGCTGCCGTTCACCTTATTGGCGACGCTCATTTTGTCGCGCCAAGGAGTGCCGCTTCCAGTGCCGCTGGAGATGTTTGTGATGATGATTTTGTTTGAGGTGTTTAAGGAAGCCGGGATGCGTCTGCCAATCGCCATCGGGCAGACGCTGTCCGTCGTCGGCGGCTTAATCATCGGCCAGGCGGCGATCAACGCCGGGCTTGCCCCCCCGGCCACACTCGTCATCGCCGCCATTTCCGTCATCTCGACATTCACGCTCGTCAATCAAAATATGGCCGGAAGCGTCACCTTGCTGCGCTTTATTGTCCTGACGGCTTCCACCGTTCTTGGCCTGTTTGGCTTCATTCTGTCGCTGTTTTTCATCTTGACTTATGCAGTCAACTTGCGCACCTGCGGCGTTCCGTACTTGACGCCGCTGGCGCCGCCGTCCAAAGATATCGGGAAAGTGTTTATCCCGAGCACATGGAAGCAGTTCCGCACGCGCGACCGCATTGTCCGTCCAAATGATCTCATTGCAAAAGAGAGGGAACGAAAATGAGGAAGCGAGTCATTCCCATCATCGCCTCTATCATGCTGCTTGGCGGTTGCTGGGACACACGCAACATCGATCACATTGTCTACATTCATTCAATCGGGATCGACTACAAAGATGGCCAAGTAATCGCCTACGTGCAATTGATCGATTTCACCGCCCTTGCCAAAGTCGAAGCGGGGGGCGGCAGAGAAAAAGCGGCGATTTCCGTCGGCAAAGCCGCTGGCGAAACGTTTAATATCGCGACCGACAAAATCTATCCTTCCATTCAACAAAGGGTGTCATGGGGCCATGTAAAAAGCATTGTCTTTACGAAACGGGCCTTGCAAAAAGGCATCGTGGCCGATGTGATCGACGTGCTGAACCGTTACAATGAAATTCGCCATACGGCGTGGGTGTACGCGACCGATGAGCCGATTTCCGACTTATTTCAAGCAACACCGTTGCTCAATGCTTCCTCATATTATTCACTGTTGTCCAATCCTGAGGAAATCTTCCAGCAAAGTTCGTTTATCCGCCCGATCCGGCTCAGCCGATTGATTGCTGCGATGGATGAAAAAGCTGATGTAGCTAGACTCCCTTATTTAACAATTGAAGACAATCGTTGGGTGGAAAATAAGAAGCCAAAACAAATGTTGGCTATATCCGGCATTTGTTTTCTTCACGATTACCGCCTGCAAGGATGCGAGGGCCGTTCCGATTTGCAAGGGCTTCGTTGGTTGGAGCAGGACGTTCGGCGCACCCCGATTTATGTCAAGCAAAAAGAGAAAACCGTTGCCTCCCTAATCGTCCATAATCCAACAACGAAGTGGTCGGTCGACGTGAAGAACGGAAAGTATGCTTTTACTGTAAACGTCAAGGCGCAAGGAAATCTCCTCGAACTGCGTGAACCGCTCTCACGAAAACAACTGACCAAACTGGCGGAACAAACGGTGAAACAAGAAATCCACCGCTTATATAAACTTGGGAAAGAGCAACAGATCGATATATTGAATCTAGCGGAGCAACTGTATCGCCAGCGTCCGGATCTCTGGAAAAAACATCAGATCAACGGCCTCATCCCACTCCATAACAACACGCTATTCGTAAACGTCGAGCTCGTCATCAGTGCATCTGGAAAAGAAAAGCTGAATTACCGCGCTGGCGATTGAAAAGACAAAAATGAAGCGCCCTCTTGCCTGCGCTCACGCTGGGAAATGGGGCTTTCTCTGGTGGCAAGGATCAAGTATAATTTAGCCATATTAAAATCTATGGTTGGAACGGGGGAGAACGATGGGGGTTCATACGGAACGAACAAGCGCCGTCAGCATGACCGTCTACCCGATTTTGTTCGCATCAGCCTCGGCCACTTTTTGAACGATGCGATGCAGGCGGTCATCCCGGCGCTCTTTCCGATTTTGCGCTCGACGGCGGCTTCGTTTACGCTCGCTGCCGCTGTTTGGCGCCTTGGCGGTTTGGCTGCCGAAAGATCGGACATAGCCAATGCATATTTTTCTTTCAATCTCTTTTCGCTATAATGGAAGGTGATAAGGTCCATTCAGTTAGGAGATTTTTCGTATGGCCGGTTTATACATTAACCAGCACGCCTTGAACAACTTATTTTATATTTTGGTCACGATCTTTGCCTTTTCCTTTATTTATGACCATAGTCGAGCGATCCGGCAGCGCCCGCTCTATGGCCGGGCGCTGCTTGGGGTTTGTTTGGCGTTGGCGGCCGTGTTGTGCATGAAATTTCCGATTTACATGGATCCGCTGTGCGTCCATGATTTCCGGCAAATTCCGTTTTTGCTTGGAACATTGTATGGCGGCGGCGCAGTTGGGGCGGTGCTGTTTGTTGTCTTGATGCTGGCACGCACCGTTTTGTACGGATTTCAACCGCTCACCTTGATCGTTTACGCCATCATGTTTGCCATAGCGGCCGCCGCCGCCCCGCTGTTTCGGAAACTGCCCCGGTCCGGCAAGCTGCTGACTGCGCTGTGGCTGACGTTTTTGCTGGCGGTGCTGACGACATTTGTCGCCGTGATTGTTGCTGATTTTCCGGTAACGAAGCCATATATCGTGTATTTTATTATGATGCCGCCGTTCGTCATGATGTTCGCTGTCTATTTGATGGAGACGCTTCATGAGGCGCAGCTCGCTCGGGCGGAGCTGATGAAGATGGAAAAAATGGAGATCGTCAGCCAGATGGCAGCGAGCATTTCCCATGAAATCCGCAACCCGTTGACGGTCGTCAAAGGGTTCATCCAGCTGATGCAAACGGGTCGGCTGCCGCGCGAAACCGAAGAGCGCTACATTCGCATCGCCTTAGAGGAACTCGAGCGGGCGGAAGCCATCATCCGCGACTATTTGACGTTTGCCAAACCGGCGCCAAAAGAGACTGAGCCGATTGATGTCGCCACCCAGCTTCAGAAAGTGCTGCAAATGATTACGCCAATGGCGCATATGCATTCGATCCATGTATCCTCTTCCCTCGAACATGGTGTCGTCATCGGAAACGTACAATATTTCCAACAGTGTTTTCTCAACTTGTTGAAAAACAGCATTGAGGCGATGCCGAACGGCGGCACGCTCCATGTTGCGGCCGAGAACCGGGGGGCATCAGTCGTCATCACCATTTCCGACAACGGCGTTGGCATGACGAAAGAACAAGTGCGCCGCTTCGGCGAGCCATACTTCAGCACAAAAGAAAAAGGCACTGGGCTTGGTGCGATGGTCGCCGTCAAAATCATCGAACAAATGGGAGGAACGTGGACGATCGAAAGCGCCGTACAAAAAGGGACGACATTGACGATCACGTTGCCGGCAAGTCGGGTGGGACCGCCGACGGCAGAACAAAGCGCCGTCGGCTGAACGAAAAAACGGATGCCCTGTTTTGGACATCCGTTTTTTCTTGGTGATTGGCGCGATTATTTGACTTCCTCAAAATAATCTTTGTAAAACCCGCCGACTTTTCCGCTGTTGTCAATGACAAAATAAAACTCGTCGGTTTCGTTTTTTACTTCATATACTTTGCCCGGCGTCAATACATTGCTGACCATGTACTTTTCCGCGTTCGTGTGAACGCACTTTACTTTTTTGATCGTCGGCCGGGTCGCCCATGTGTGATGAATCATGGCGTCATCTCCTTCTCTTTATATTTTTCCCCTTCTTTATTGTAGCGACCCGGACAACCGGCTGCAACGTCCCATTCGCCATTTGCCGCTATGGCCGACGCCTCAAATCGTTGGCGGCGGCGGGCAACCGTGCTAACGACCTGTTGCTACGGCTCATCGCGCACCCCCTCAAATTCGATGATGCGCCCGCACGGCTCAACCATCGTTTCGCCGTTCGTTTCCACTTCGCGGAAAATTGGCTGCTCGATGCGGCGGATGGGGCGGTAGCCTTCCTGTTTCATTCGCGCTAAACAGGCGGCGATCGTTTCCCCTTCCGCTACCGTAAACCGTTTTTTCTTCATCGCTTTCCTGGCCAAAGAGGCGCGCCCTCCCTCCTCCCACTAGAAATGTTGACATATCAAGGCTTCACGGCCTTTCCTTATAACTATTGTACCCCAAAAAAGAAGCCGGATCGCTTCATCCGGTTCAGCATGTTTTCTGCACATATTTTCGGTACAGCCCGTACAGCTCCGCCGCCTTGTACGTTTCAATTTTTTTCCGTCCAACCGGATGACGGGCGATGCCCGCCTTTTTCAACTCAGCCACAAGCCATCCTTTCGAGCCGAAATGCGCCATGGCGCTCCCCCCCCTCTTTTGTCATCCGCTTGTCTTTATGATGTATATGTGTGCAAAAAGGGAGCAAGAACATTGTTGTCCATATGGCGTGAACTACCCCCACTTAATTTTCTAGCGAAAATTTGAAGTGGGGGCTTCCAAAGAAGTTTGACTGCTTCAAGCAATCCTTATTCTTTGAGGCGTGTCCACTTCGCCGCTAGAGCATAAGACACTCAGGTCTACAGCTTTACTTTTCTTTAAGAT
>NZ_SDLD01000052.1:0-17136 GCF_013096875.1 Geobacillus sp. DSP4a
CCTACGCTGTGGTGGATAGCTTGCCAATCGAGTTATGTCATGCCGTGAGAATGGATCGGGTCAAACGGTTTCAAGGAATCGCCGATATCGGGTATTGTGCTTCGAAAAAGCAATGGTACTACGGGTTGAAGCTGCACCTTCAAGTGACCGATCAAGGGCTGCCAATGGGGTATGTGGTGACGGAAGCATCTTGCCACGATCGAATCGCAGCCGAAAGCGTGATGACCCAAATTCCCCACCCGTATAACTTCGGGGACAAAGGATTCATTAGCCGTGACTTGCAAAAAAGGCTGTACGAAGAATACCAAATGGCGCTTTGGACTCCGTCTCGAAAAAACCAGAAACATCGTGCGTCTGACTCACATTTCGCACTCTCTCGACGAAAATCGGGAGGATTTTTTCGTTCCGACTCACATTTCGCACCCTTCCGACGAAAATCGGGAGGATTTTTTTGCATCGATGTGGAATGAATCCTTGACACACAAGGAATGCAAAGGAGTTTGTCCACCATGGATGTTCAAATTTGTGAGATTTATGACAGTTCCTATTTGAATATAATAAGTGCCCTTTTCCAAGATCTTGACCTTCCCCAGCTCATCGATCGGCTGGTTCCGGTGGATCCCCAATGCCAAACCCGAACCAGCGATGCGGTCAAGCTGATCCTTCTGGATATCTTGAGCGGACGACAAGCACTCGTCCATTTGGAGCGATGGGCGCATGAGATCGATTTGTCGAAGCTGATCCGGCCGGGGCTGAAGCCTTCTTGGTTCAATGATGATGCGTTGGCTCGTCATCTCGACCGCCTGTATGAGGCGGATATTCACAAGGTGATCAGCACTTGCTTGATTCACATTTATCGGAAAGAAGGCCTTCCTCTCCAGGCCTTCCACGCCGATACGACGGACAAGACCGTTTACGGCGCGTATGAATCGGTCTCGTCAGAGGCCCTGCGGATCACGCATGGCTACAACCGGCATCATCGCTGGCAAAAACAGATCGGTTTCGGGCTGATCGGCAACGAGGATGGCATCCCGTTTTACGGCGATGTGCACGACGGCAACCTGCCGGACAAAACGTGGAATCCGGAGGTGCTGTCCCGTGTCCACGAACAGCTCAAACAAGCCAAGATTGAAGACGAATGGATTTACGTGGCCGATTCCGCCGCCATGACGAAAGACACTCTGGCGCAGACGAAAGCCGCCAACGCCTTTTTGATCACGAGAGGCCCATCGTCGCTCCGAATCGTCAAAGCTGCTCTGGCGGAAGCGGATGTCCAACCCGATCCAGCGTGGAGCGACTCCTTTTCGTTGGCCGAGAAAAACGGCGCGGCCGGCCGAAAAAAGGGGTGGAACCCGAGGTGGAGACGCTGTATCTTTTGCGCCTGGACGTCGAATTCCACCAACAGGCATGGGAACAGGCAAGACGGAAAGCGTCCCGGTTTGTCCTCGTCACGACCGTTCCGAAGGAATGGAAAGGCCGAACGATGGATGCTCGAGAAATCTTGAAGTTGTATAAAGGGCAAATATCGGTGGAAATGAACTTCTCCTTTCTCAAAGATCCGTTCTTCACCGACGAGATTTACGTCAAAAAGCCAGAACGGGTGGCGGTGTTGGGCTATTTATTTCTCTTGGCCTTGGCGATTTACCGCGTCTTTCAGCGCCGGGTGCGTCAGTTCATCACACCAGAACGCCCGTTAAAGGGCGCCGGAGGCCGCAAGCTGACCCGGCCGACGGGACAGGCGATTTTTCAGCTGTTTCAATATGTGAACGTCGTCCTGTTCAATCTGCCGGATGGGCGCATCCAACGCTCACTGGATCGCTCCCTTACCCCTGATCAGCGAAGGATTCTGCAGGGATTGGGCATGGATGAGAGCATCTACGTGTAACGTGATACGGAACGACCAGCGATGGTAAAAAAGGATTGCCGTCGCTCGTTGTGTTGGTCAAAAAGTTATTCTGAAAAACTAAATAAAAAATCCTTTGTTTTGACCTTGTTAGGGTGCGAAATGTGAGTAGGAAGCAAAAAAACGGACCGGATACTCGAGCAGCCCGGCCCCCGCCACGATCGAACCGAAAAAACTCGCCGCATATGCATTGAGCAAAAACGAAAGCCATACTTCCCTTGGTGAAAAAACGCGGAAGCTGAGCCCCAGCAAACCGATGCCCACCGCAGCAAGCAGCCAAAGGATCGAGTGTTCCATCATAGCCCCAAGCGCGAATTATGTCGATTTTTCTTAGTATGGGATGAGAGAGGGGGGAGTATGTGAAATTTTTCGTGTTTTCATTTTGCAACAGGCAATAAGCCTTAGAAACGGCGGTCTTCTGTGTGTTCTTTCCTATGAAAAAAAGGCGAAATTTTGTAAAATGGTAGTATAGTTTTGTAAATGGAGGAATGGACATGCCGATATACAACAAACTCGTCCGTGACCGCATCCCAACCATTATTGAACAATCAGGAAAAACGTTCACAACCCGCATACTTGACGATGAAGAGTATCGGAAAGAACTGCAGAAAAAAGCGTTTGAGGAGCTTGAGGAATACGTCCAAGCGGAAACGGATGAGGCGGCTCTTGAAGAGCTCGCAGACGTGTTGGAAATTATCCATGCTTTGGCTGAATGCCATGGCGCTTCGATCGAGCAAGTGGAACAAATCCGCGCCAAAAAGGCAGAGAAGCGCGGCGGCTTTCGGGAGAAAATTTTCTTGATTGAGGTTCACGATGAGTAAGGTGAAATTGATTTCCAACCGTCTCCTTGACAAGCTGCAGGAACAGATGAGCCGCTCGTCGACGATATACATACTGACATCGTTTGCGATGAAGTCCGGCGTTCACCTGTTGAAGGGCAGTTTGCGGGCAGCTGCAGAGCGGGGGGCGGATATCAAAATTTGCGTTGGTGATTACTTGTTTGTCACTCAGCCAGAGGCGTTGCGCGAGCTCATATCCATTCACCCGGACATCGAGGTCCGCTTGTATCGGAGTGAGGGAATGTCCTTTCATCCGAAAGCGTACCTATTTGAAGATGCAGAAGGCGGCTACTTCATTGTCGGTTCTTCCAACTTGTCCCGTTCGGCGCTCACTGACGGTGTCGAATGGAACCTTGGACTGGATAAGAGCGTTGATGAGGATGTATTTGCGGAAGCGATGGAGCAGTTTTTAAAGCTGTTTTACGCTCCGGAAACGGTGCCGGTCAATGCCGAAACAGCCGCTGACTATGAAAAGCAGCATCAAGACTATCATCAGCGGCACCCCAATTTAGCCCGCATATGGGCGGAGAATGAGGAAATCGAGTTGATGCTTCCGACGGAAACGGAGAAGAAGCAAGAGGAAGAGACGGCGGACAAGGTCGATGTTGTCCATGAAACGGCGGCGCCATATGGAACGATCCAGCCGCGCTTTGCCCAAGTTGAGGCGTTGGAGCGGTTGGAAGCTGCCTATGAAGAAGGGTACGACAAAGCGATGGTTGTCATGGCGACCGGGCTGGGAAAAACATACTTGGCCGCTTTTTTTGCCCGCCGTTTTTCGCGGGTGCTGTTTATCGCCCATCGCGAAGAAATTCTTCGCCAGGCGAAGCAGTCGTTTGAACGCGTGATTCCTGATCGAACAGCAGGACTGTACGATGGCAATCAAAAAGAAGGAAATGCCGACATGGTGTTTGCCTCGATCTTTACGTTGAGCATGAAAAAACATTTGCATTCGTTTCGTCCCGACGCATTTGACTTGATCATTGTCGACGAGTTCCACCATGCGGCAGCCCGCTCGTACGAACGCGTCCTTTGTTATTTTCAGCCGAAATTTTTGCTTGGCATCACTGCTACTCCAGATCGGAGCGACAACAAAGACGTATACGCCCTTTGCGACGGAAATGTCGCGTATCGCATCGATTTTATCGAAGCGGTGCAGCGCGGTTGGTTGGCTCCCTTCCATTATTACGGGGTCTACGACGACACAGACTATTCGCAAATCAAGTGGCTTGGCAATCGCTATGATGAGGAAGAGCTGCTTCAAGTGCAGCTTCGCGAGGAGATGGCGGAGAAGATTTTGCGAGCGTGGGAGAAGTATAAGAAAACAAGGACGCTTGTCTTTTGTTCATCGATCAGGCAAGCTGATTTCCTGTCCCAATATTTCCAGCGTCACGGCTACCGGACGGTCAGCCTTCATTCGAAGCAGACGGCTATTTCGCGCAAGCAGGCTATTGCCATGTTGGAACGCCGTGAACTGGACGCCATTTTCACCGTCGACTTGTTCAATGAAGGGGTCGATATTCCTTCTGTCGATACACTTTTGTTCGTGCGGCCGACGGAATCGCTGACCGTCTTCACCCAGCAAGTCGGGCGCGGGCTGCGGCTGTACAAAGGCAAGGATTATTGCGTGATTATTGATTTAATCGGAAACTACCGGAATGCGGATGTCAAACTGCGCCTGTTTGATACGCGGCGAGAGGAAACAAAGAAAACGGCGCGGGAATCCGTTGTGCCAACCGTTCCAGAAACGTGCGAACTGCATCTTGATATACAAGCCATCCATCTTCTCGAGGAGATGCAGAAAAAACGCCAGCCGCGCAAAGAGCGGCTGCTTGCTGATTATCGGGAGCTGAAACAGGAGCTTGGCAGACGGCCGACGTATTTGGAACTGCATCTCCAAGGCCGAAGTGAAGCAGCGGAGTACAAACAAGAGTTCGGATCTTATGTCGGCTTTTTATATTGGGCGGGGGAGTTGTCGGAGCTGGAAAAGGAAGTGTTTCTAAAACACGAGCCGTGGCCTGTTGAAGTGGAACGTACGGTGATGTCAAAAAGCTACAAAATGGTTGTTCTAAAAGCCATGCTTGAACGTGGACCGTCCGGATGGCACCAACCAATTACACCGCAGGAGGCTGCCCCGTTTTTCCATCGGTATTTAACGGAAAAAGAATACCGAAAGCGCATCGATTTTTCCGACGGAGAAACGAAGCGCCTCTGGGAATATGACCAGGAAAAGGTGAGCCGGTTGATCGCCCGCATGCCGATGACGAAATGGAGCGGCAGTTCAAGGGGGCTGATTTCCTTTGAAAACAACGTGTTTGCGCTCCAATTTTCCATTGCGCGGGAGCATGAAGAAATCTTGTACAATTGGACGAAAGAAATTTGCGAGTATCGGTTGCATGTGTATTTTGAGAAAAAGGATGGACTGACGCACTAGGAGTGCGAGTGCAGCAATTCCTTAATCCAAAATTGTGGATCTGTTGGAAGTATTTGATAGATCATTCCGCGTCTTCAAATAAATTAGGAGTCTAAGGGGGGAGAAACCAATTTATTAATTTCAAAAGACAAATTTCGACAACATTTTTAGTCAAAATACGGTAATATGTAAGTCAAAAGGAGGTGCGTCATGAGGCTTACTTGTTCATTTAAAGTGGAAAGAATGCCTGTTTCATACCGCATGATGTTGGTGTCGGTGATAAAAGAAGCATTGCGAACGTCGGATGAGCAATATTATGAGCGTTTATACAACAGTTCTTCAATGAAACCATTTTCATTTTCTACATATTTAAGAAATTTTCGATTTGTTGGCCAAGAGGTTTATTTAGATGGAATAACAATGACCGTTAGTTCGCCTGATCATGAGTTTCTCTTGCACTTATACAACGGTTTGCAACAAAAGCAAGTATTTTCATACAAGCACTATCAGCTTGTAAAAGAGAAAATCCGCATGCTGCCGGAGAAAACGATCACAGATTCTACCGTGGTGTTTCGCACCCTTTCTCCGATGTTGGTCGAAGATAAAAACCAGAAGCCGGTCAGCCCAGATGCTCCTGATTATGAGGAGCACGTGAATTATTTAGCAGATCTGATTTTGCGGCAGTATCGGGGAAATGGGCTATTGTCGCCCTTGATTGTGCGGCCGTTGCGATGGCGCAAGGTGGTCGTGAAGGAGACGAATCACGAATTCGAGGCAACGCATGGGGGCGGCGACGTTTTATATTTTACAGCCTACCAAACTCTCTTTTCGCTAACTGGCCATCCAACCGATTTGCAGTTGCTGTATCAGCTCGGGTTGTCGAAACGGCGCAATCAAGGATTTGGCCTGCTTGAGGTAGAGGAGGTGCGGGGATGAAGATTGAACTCCGCATGGGCGAGTGGATGGTGACAATGGGGCTTGTCGGGCTGTATCGGGTATTTGAGTATGGATTGCGGAAGGGGATTATTGACCCACAGCACCGGCAAAGCGTTTCAATCCACCCTCAGGGGCTTGAGTTGGAGACAGAGGTGCTTCCACAGTTGCCCCGAGCGTATTTTCTTTATTTGATCGATGAATACAGTGTAGCAAAGCGGGATGGCGAGAGATTGCGCCATTACCTTGGACAGGCTAAAAAAGAAAACTCATTTTCAACGGCCTTATCCAGTATAAAAAAGACGATTACGGATGCGGGAAAGAAAATTCAAAAGTATTTCCCTGATGAGCCGGTCGAGCAGTTATTTGAAACGCTCAAATCCGTCAAAAAACCGGAGCAACTTGAACAATTGGAGCAATGTATCGCCGAATTTCAACAACTACTTTCCAAAGAAGCCATTAATGAAAAGCTGACATTAAATTATTTTAAAGCGGCTGTTCTCAAATCTTTTTTTGGACAAGTATCGTTCTTGAATGTTTCGAAAAATCATTTGGATTTGGAAGGGCATATCGAACAATTTCAAGCCGATTATATTGTTCCGGTGCAACGCGATCTTCAATTGGAACAAATTTTGCGCTCTGCTTCGGCAGAGAAAGACGTTCTTCGTTTTTTGGATGAGCATGTTGAATATGAGCCGTTTAAAGCGTTGAAGAGAGCGTGGAAAAAGAAGCCTTTGCCACAAATGCAAGAAGAACTGAAATCGGTGTATGAATGTATGCTTTTCCCTGGCCGCATTGCTTTTTATAATTTCGAAGAAATGATTTTTTCCCCGATTGGGATAACAAGTAAGGCTTTTAATTTTAATTGGGACTTGCAGGACAAGCAACCGAAACCGATTTCATCTTTGGCGAAACTTGTGTTGTTTTTTGCGCCTGCTGGTGCGGCGATTTACTTAAAGAAAGAAGGATTTCAAGACCAAAACGAGTATCGCATGTACGCAGGCTTTGTCCAATCCGATGCGCCATTCCCGGAGATTTTACAGAAAAACAACCACCTGAAGCAGATGAAGCAGCAAAAAGATCCGTTTGACCGCATCGTCAGCAAGCTCGTCCAAAGTGTAACGAAAGAAGCAAGCTATGTGGTCGACCATCTATTTTTCTTAGAATTTTCTTCTGACTATGACAGCAAAAAAACGCATTTACACTATTACCATCTCCCATTGTATTTGGCGCGCTATTTTGTTGAATATCCTGGAAAGTTGGATTACGTCCACTATGACTATCGTGAACAATTCATCCAAGACGTGTTGCGCGGAGTCGACCCTGCTCGAGTCATTTATGAATATTTGCGTGATTGTATTGAAAATGGACGTTCCCACATCGGCCCTTACATCGCTATTCGCGAACGCAGCCGAATTATGCAGCTGAAAAGGAGAGGAAAAGAAATGGAGAAAACAGACAAAAGGATATATGCCCTATATCGGTGCGGCCAAGAGATTCGAAAGGCATTGGAACAGGCTGGAATCCCAAAAACGGCCGACCGTTATTCTGCCAGCCCGAGTAAAAAAATTAGCGCCATTGCCTATCGGTTGTTAAACGCAGCGAAAGCGGGGGATCGGAAAAGCTTCTTGGATACGTTGTTCCGTCTTCATATGTCAGCGGATCAGCCCATTTCTCCGCTTTTCTTAAATGCGCTGCATGAGCGGGATTTGGATTTTCCTGCTGTAGCCAACGCTTTTATTGCTGGGTTGCTGTCTCAAGAAGGACAAGGAGAACAAGAGGAGGTTGTATCATGACGAAAACGGTCACGATGACGATTGCCTTTCAAGCGGGATCGCTAAACTATGGAGAGGGCATTGCGAATATTTCCGAATTGAAAAAGTTTCATCGCGGCAATGGAGAGGCGTACACATACGCATCGCGGCAAAGTTTGCGCTACGATATCGTCCGTTTAGGAAATGAACTGTTTGGTTGGAACTTAAATACCGTTGATAAAGCGAGCGGGGTTGTTCAGTTCAAAAAAGATGTCACCATCGAAGATTCCGTTGAAATGGATTTATTCGGGTACTTGAAAACGGATAAAAACTCGCAAAAACGCGCTGCTGTTGTTCGTCTAAGCCATGCCATTTCTCTCGAGCCATACAAAAGTGATTTGGAGTTTTTAAACAACATGGGACTAGCGAGCCGGATTGGGGCTGATCCGAATTTGGCTCAGATCGAGCAGCACCAAAGCTTCTATTGTTACACCATCACGATAGACTTGCATCGCATTGGCGTCGATGGGGAGGTCGAGCTGTCCAATCAGGAAAAAACGAAGCGCGTCCAGCAATTGCTTGATATTGTGAAGTTGCTCAATCGGAATATTCGCGGCCGCCGTGAAAACTTGTCCCCGCTATTTGTCATCGGCGGAGTATACGATGTAGCGAATCCGTTTTTCCTCGGAAAAATTCGCCTGTCCTCTTCGCCGCGAGGGTGGGAAATTGATCTTGCCCCGATCGAGGATACCATGGCGCAAACGTTCGCTGGCAAGGCAGTTGCTGACGAGACGCGCATCGGTTTAGTAAGCGGCATATTTGCGAATGAAGATGAATTTGCACAACGATTTGCAGAGAAGACTGGATCAGTGGAGCAGTTTTTCCGCCATATTGCTGAACAAGTTCAAACATACTATGGTGAATGATAATGAAGGCGTTGCGTTTAAAACTATTTCAAGAGACAGCGTGCTATAAAAAGCCGTTCGCTTCAAAGGTGGCGGAAACATATCCGCTTCCGCCTTATTCTACGGTTAAAGGAATGATTCACGCGTTGCTTCGCGCGGATCGTTTCATCCCCATGCGCCTAAGCGTTCAAGGGGAGTATGAGGCGAAACTGCTCGACTATCAGCGGCATTACTTTTTTAAAAAACGTGATGTCGCTGCTTTTCCACTGATCCTTGATGGGATTCAGGATGAGTCGTTTTCGTACGATGCTAACGAAATTACGACAATGCCCATTTATACACATTTGTTGTACCGAGTTGATTTGTTGATTCACGTTGAGGCAGAAAAAGAAGTTCTTGAACGGGTAATACATGCCATCGAAACTGGCGAAAACCATTATAGCTTAGGTAGATGGGAAGATTTGGTCCGAATTGATGAGTATAAAATAGTTCAGGTAGATGAATTGGATGAAGAGAAAGATTTACGCTATTACGCTTACATTCCCCATCATTTGCTCGATATAGACATAAAGCATATCCCATATGAACTCCCTTGGAAATACGAAGTCGTGAACGGAGTGAGAAAATGGGAGAAAGTCAATGTGGGATACGTGCGAAAAGGGACGACAGCTCCAGAGGGAGCGTGTATTGATGAAGACGGGGAGCTCGTATTTTTCCATTTATAGAATGGGAGGAAATCAAACGGTCATGTTTTATGCAAAGTCCGAAACGAAAGAGACGATCCGTGAACATACGGATCGTCTTCTTGATAATTGGCGATTACTAAAGGACAGTTATGGAGACCGATTGATTCGTGTCAATGAAAGAATGTGGGAATTGCTTCGATTAGCGATCGAGTACCATGACATCGGGAAAGCGAACACGGTGTTTCAAAACAAAATCCGCCGCGCCATTCAAGAAGAACTGTTGGAAACTGATTGCGACGCCAATGTACCGCATAACTATCTGTCTGTTGGTCTTGTTCCATTTGACCAATTGAATTTGACGAAAGAAGAAATACGACTGTTAACTCATGCCATCGGCTACCATCATGAGCGGGATAAACAGCCTGATAAAGAAGCGATCCGTGATATTTTAGAAAACGATCTACAAAAGCAAAGAGAGGCTATTGCCCATCATATGCGACTGCCCTTGGCTGAAAAGTTATCGTTTCGATTTGTGGATCGGTTGCTAAAACGGTATACCATTCATGAAGGGGAGTCATTTTGGGATTATGTGTTGTTAAAGGGCCTCTTGCAACGAATTGACCATGCGGCCTCAGCGCACCTTCCCGTCGAATCGGACGTTCATCAAGATGTTGGCGTCTATGTGCGACGGTATATGGAGAATAAGTCGTTTCATCTCAACGATTTACAGCGTTTTACAGCAGGTCACACCCATAAAAATGTGATTGTGATAGCACAAACAGGCATGGGAAAAACGGAATCTGCCTTATTGTGGATCGATCGGGATAAGGCATTCTTCACCTTGCCCCTTCGCGTCAGCATCAACGCTATTTATGAACGAGTTCGTCATCAAATGGGATACGATGCCGCAGGTCTTTTGCATTCTACAAGCGCTTTCTATTTGGTGGAACGGGGGGAAGAAAACTGGGAGGCGATTAAGCAACAATCGCAGCAATTGTCCATGAAGCTGCTTTTCACAACCGTTGACCAAATTTTAAAGTTTCCTTTTTATTATCGAGGATTTGAAAAGGAATTAGCAAGCATGGCAAACGCCAAAGTGGTGATCGATGAAATCCAAGCGTATGATCCAAAAATTGCTGCGATGTTGATTAAGTCATTAGAAATGATTAAAAAAGTAGGCGGCCGGTTTATGATTATGACGGCTACATTGCCAACTTTATATTTGGATGAACTCAAACGCCGAAGTATTATCGATGAAGAAGACACCGTTTTCGGCGAATTTATTGACAGCCAAAATCACCGTCACCGTATTCAGCTCCATGACGAAGAAATAACAGAAGGAATAGAGGACTTTGTCAAAATGGCGCGTTCATCCCAAGTGTTAGTCATTGTGAATACGGTTCGTCGGGCGATGGAATTGTACGAACGATTATCCGAAATGGGCAGCGATGTACCTGTTCATTTGCTGCACTCACAATTTACGCAAGAAGATCGTCAATGGCTCGAGCGGCAAATTCAAGAGTTCAATGAGGCAAAGACAAATGGGGTGTGGATTACGACCCAGCTTGTCGAGGCAAGCATTGATATTGATTTCGACTATTTATTCACAGAAATGTCTCCACTGGACAGTCTGTTTCAACGTCTTGGGCGCTGTTATCGAAGAAGAGTTATTGAAGGGGAACAATGCAACATCCATATTTTTACACAAAACGTTTCTGGGGTTCCATCCGTATATGATGGACATCTCGTGTGTGAAAGCACGGAGTTGTTGAGGCCTTTTGACAGACAAATTCTCGATGAAAGAACAAAAATTGAGCTGGTTGGCAAGTTGTATGAACGTGAGAGATTGAAAGGAACTTCGTTTTTGCAGGAGTTCGAAGATGCGTTAGCTATGTTTGACCATTTAGATCCGTATGAAATGAGCAAGAAAGAGGCGCAGCGGAAACTGCGTGACATTCAGACCGTTCCAGTCATTCCGAGGCGAATTTACGATGGAATTGCAGATGCAATAGATCAATACCGCCGTTGTCGGGATGGAGGAGAACGGCTTCGCTTTCGGATGGAGATCGAAAAGAAGACGATCAGCGTCCACCGTTTTCTTGCGGAGAAATGTGTCTCAGAACGATTGCCCAAACCGTTTGACCACATATACATTGCCGATGTTGAGTACGATTTTGATCGCGAAGTGGGGAGAGGCAGAGGGATTCAGTTGGATACACCACTGTCAGCATTTTACTAAGGAGAGTGCAGTGAATGGCAAGCGGTGTTCAAATCCATTATTACAAAGTGTGCAAGCGGAAATTATGGTTGTTTTCCAAAGGAATTGGAATGGAAGAAGAGCACGAACGAGTGATCGAAGGAAAAATTCTGCACGAACGGGCGTATCCACGCTTGAATGAGAGAGAAATTCTCATTGATGACACGTTTAAGCTGGATGCATTAGAGGAAGAGTACGTTCGCGAAATCAAAATCTCCAGTAAAATGGCCGAAGCGGACCGTTTTCAAATGTTGTACTATCTTTACGAACTGAAAAAACGAGGCATTCATAAAAAAGGATTGATCAGCTATACGAAGGAAAGAAAGACGGAGGAAGTGATATTAACAGAAGAAGACGAGCGAAAGGTGGAAAAGGCTTTAAAAGACATCTATCAAATTTTGCAACTTCCCTCTCCCCCACCTCTTAAAAAACTATCATATTGCTCGAAGTGTGCATATTACGAATTTTGTTATGCACTGGAAGGTGACGAATGATGTTGAAAGATCATTATATCTTTTCAAATGGGCGGCTCAAGCGAAAGGACAATACGATTTATTTTTTAGATGAAAAAGAAAACAAGAGATCGCTTCCTGTGCATCAAATCGAAAATTTATATATATTTGGGGAAGTGGACTTCAACTCCGCTTTGCTTAATTTGTTAAGCCAGCATGAAGTTCATTTGCATATTTTCAATTACTATGGATTTTACGCAGGCACATTCTGTCCGAGAAATCGAAAAGTGTCTGGTTTTACCGTTGTGCAGCAGAGCGCTCATTATCTTGATAATGGCAAAAGGTTGTATATCGCCAAGATGTTTTTGGAAAGCGCTGTGCATCATATGCTGCGGAATATTCGCAGGCATCGAGAGAAAACGGAAATTTATATCCATCAGATCGAAGAAGAGACAAAAAAATTGGATGCGGCAAGTACTATTCAAGAGTTAATGGGAATTGAGGGACGGATTCGCCAACATTATTATCAATCCTTTAACGGGATTTTGAAGCAAGACTTTACGTTTGAAAAGCGGACAAAGCAACCTCCGCGCGACCCGCTGAATGCTTTGATATCATTCGGAAATTCCTTATGTTATACAACTGTTTTGGGGGAAATTTACAAGACGCCGCTTGATCCTACGGTTAGTTTTTTGCACGAACCGTCGACAAGACGATTTTCGTTAAGTTTGGATTTAGCTGAAATCTTTAAGCCATTGATCGTCGATCCGGTTATTATCGCCTCCATTAACAATCGGATCATTACCAACAAACATTTTGATGATATCGATGGAATGGTATTTTTAAATGAGGAAGGAAAGAAAAAGTTTATTATGGAGTGGGAGAATAAATTGGCCACATCCATTCAACATCGGAAGCTGAAAAGAAAAGTGAGTTATCGGCATTTTATACGATTGGAATGCTACAAACTCATTAAACATTTCATTGGGGATGAACGATATAAACCGCTGAAAGCGTGGTGGTGAACCATGTTTGTTATCATTACGTATGACGTAGCGGAGAAGCGGGTCAACAAAGTTTGCAAAAAATTAAAGGAATATCTCACTTGGACGCAAAATAGCGTATTTGAAGGGGAGATTTCGAAAAGTCTGCTGATGAAGTGCATGTATGAATTGGAGATGATCATTGATAAAGAAGAAGACTCCATTTACTTATACGAAGTAGAAAATCCGAAGAATATAAAAAAGCGGGTATTTGGTCAGGAAAAGAATTTTGATGAGTTGTTCCTTTAAGTTTAAGAATTTGCAGTGAACCGCATTTTAGCGGATAAATGGGGAAAAGCTTGATTTATCAAGGGAGGTGCGACATTATTTGCGCAACATAGAAAACACAATTACTACTTTACTGCAAAATGAGGTATAATTGTTGTGTAGGCATTAGCCGGAATTCCCTGCTACATCAATGAATATTGCTTTGTAACTGATAGGGGGTTTTATCTGAACGGAGTGGGATTTAAAGGAGATTGATCGCGCGGCTACTAAAAGGGCGGTGGAGGGTTTTATCTGAACGGAGTGGGATTTAAAGAATCCTCGGAGACAAGAAAAACCGTCGTTTTGTTTGTTTTATCTGAACGGAGTGGGATTTAAAGGGCACTCGTCCTTTTTTACCTGGTAGCTGTACGGCGTTTTATCTGAACGGAGTGGGATTTAAAGAGTACTCTTGAGCTGATTTTTGTACTTGTTGCTGGCTGTTTTATCTGAACGGAGTGGGATTTAAAGCATGCAAGAAATCATTCATAACAAGGAGGTATGGTGATGTTTTATCTGAACGGAGTGGGATTTAAAGATAAGTAGTAAAAACGGAAGTCGAACGAGATGGTAAAAGTTTTATCTGAACGGAGTGGGATTTAAAGCGTAATAACTTGGAACAATGACATCATCATCATCATTGTTTTATCTGAACGGAGTGGGATTTAAAGTTTTCGAACGAGGCGAAGGGCGATCAATGGTACGCCGTTTTATCTGAACGGAGTGGGATTTAAAGTTTGTTTATAGTAAGCTTCGCGTTTTTGCTCGTCTGTTTTATCTGAACGGAGTGGGATTTAAAGTATTTTTCCGCTAGGCAAAAGCGACGACGTCGTCGGTTTTATCTGAACGGAGTGGGATTTAAAGAGTATTTTTCCGTCGTAGATATATCGTTGTGATTGGTTTTATCTGAACGGAGTGGGATTTAAAGAGGTGTGGCACGTTGAAAAAGACATCGTTGTCAATGTTTTATCTGAACGGAGTGGGATTTAAAGGTGAATGTGATTTTTAACGGTAATACACGAGGGTCAATGTTTTATCTGAACGGAGTGGGATTTAAAGTTTTTTTTTGCCTCAAGTGTACCCACTTTTTCCCCTGTTTTATCTGAACGGAGTGGGATTTAAAGCGATTTTATGCGTTAGGTTCTTTTCTTGTAGTCCGTTCGCGTTTTATCTGAACGGAGTGGGATTTAAAGACAGCTGCATTTTTCGGTGAATTTAAGAACACACGGTTTTATCTGAACGGAGTGGGATTTAAAGTCTACAAGCAATTAGGAGCGGATCAGCTGGAAGGAGTGTTTTATCTGAACGGAGTGGGATTTAAAGTTTTTTAATCGGTGAACTGTCCCGATACGTTCAAAATCGTTTTATCTGAACGGAGTGGGATTTAAAGGGTCAACGCTGCACGGTTCCGAACACGATCGATCGTTTTATCTGAACGGAGTGGGATTTAAAGCGAATAAGCGTGGTCAAGTCACTTGTATCAACTTCGTTTTATCTGAACGGAGTGGGATTTAAAGTTTTCGAGAATCTCAAAAACGCCCTCTCGAACATTGTTTTATCTGAACGGAGTGGGATTTAAAGGCAAAGTGAAGGAAGCGGAAAAGCTGGACGAGGCAAGTTTTATCTGAACGGAGTGGGATTTAAAGCTGTTTCACGGGTGTGATGAAGTTGGATACTTTTTGTTTTATCTGAACGGAGTGGGATTTAAAGTCGCCTAACGGGACAACGCCGCTGATGCTCGTCAAGTGTTTTATCTGAACGGAGTGGGATTTAAAGAAAGACAAGCAATGCGGTGGCGAAGCGAGGTCGTCTGTTTTATCTGAACGGAGTGGGATTTAAAGAGTTTAGATGGATCGGAAATCTATATAACCGGGGATGGTTTTATCTGAACGGAGTGGGATTTAAAGAGGAACGTATCGAAGCAGAGAAGGAATATGCTCGCGTCAAGTTTTATCTGAACGGAGTGGGATTTAAAGAAGTTAAACACCGCTATTGGCCCGAATGTGTCGGCGAGTTTTATCTGAACGGAGTGGGATTTAAAGCAGAATGGTTCAAATACCAATGCCGGGACGAGTTAGTTTTATCTGAACGGAGTGGGATTTAAAGTTTTTTTTTGCCTCAAGTGTACCCACTTTTTCCCCGTTTTATCTGAACGGAGTGGGATTTAAAGATTTTTTGAGTTAAAGAAATATTCGGCTTTGCAGATCGTTTTATCTGAACGGAGTGGGATTTAAAGCGCCTTGTTCCGTTCGACACGGGACAGGAGTTGTTCAAAGTTTTATCTGAACGGAGTGGGATTTAAAGATGATTCAAACGGGAGAGTATCACAAATCACTTACGTTTTATCTGAACGGAGTGGGATTTAAAGATTGCAGACTCAAAAACGTATGCCCCATCTGCCGTCACCAGTTTTATCTGAACGGAGTGGGATTTAAAGTTGGATACTTGATGTTGGATTAAATGATTTTGCATAGTTTTATCTGAACGGAGTGGGATTTAAAGAAATCTCGTTGATCTCTTGGATGAGCTCGGTAAAGTCAGTTTTATCTGAACGGAGTGGGATTTAAAGGAAGCGGATCATGGATATACTCGCCAGCAAGACGCGTTTTATCTGAACGGAGTGGGATTTAAAGAAATTTTTTGTATGACACTAATTGTCGACTGGTATGTTTTATCTGAACGGAGTGGGATTTAAAGGAATATTGAGAAAGTCATTCGATCGAACGAAAAACTGGTTTTATCTGAACGGAGTGGGATTTAAAGCGGCCTATCGCATTTTGCGTGAGGCGGCTGAATACGTTTTATCTGAACGGAGTGGGATTTAAAGATAATTGTGAGTTTATGTACAGCGGAGGGAATGGATGTTTTATCTGAACGGAGTGGGATTTAAAGGAGACACTCGACAAAATGGTGAAAATGAGCGAAAACAGTTTTATCTGAACGGAGTGGGATTTAAAGTAAAAAGCGACTTTCTTGTACTCGATGGGATAAGGGTTTTATCTGAACGGAGTGGGATTTAAAGATCTTCGATGCGAATTCCATCTTGTGCAGCACCTGTTACGTTTTATCTGAACGGAGTGGGATTTAAAGTCAGCTGTGTATTTAGCGTTATATACGAGCGATCCGTTTTATCTGAACGGAGTGGGATTTAAAGGGCGGTTTTTCTCGCCGAAGTTAAACACCGTTATTGGGTTTTATCTGAACGGAGTGGGATTTAAAGAAGCTGGACGAGGTTTTAGGTGGGTTGCGTGCCGGCGTTTTATCTGAACGGAGTGGGATTTAAAGAAAGCAAACAAAGTGAAGCCGCCTGCATGGCTTAGCGTTTTATCTGAACGGAGTGGGATTTAAAGAAATGCTTGTAAACCAAAAATGCAATGATGCGCAGGTCGGTTTTATCTGAACGGAGTGGGATTTAAAGAGAAAAACGGATTGATAAGCTGTTAGGGGACTGAAAGTTTTATCTGAACGGAGTGGGATTTAAAGTTTGACGCGGGAACCGACGTTATATGTAAATTAGCACATTATTTCAGAATCCCTTTTTCAAATTATTTCAGGCGGATTCGGAAATAATGTGCAAAATTTTTGCGGATTGTTCCGGATTTTGCACATTCTTTCGGAACGTTTGCACGCTCTTTCAGATGAAGATTTCCAGCGCGCCTGATGGACCGATGGAAAAGAGAAAGCACAAAA
>NZ_SDLD01000053.1:0-16210 GCF_013096875.1 Geobacillus sp. DSP4a
GCCATTGCCTAGTGGTGATAGCGGAGGGGAAACACCCGTTCCCATCCCGAACACGGAAGTTAAGCCCTCCAGCGCCGATGGTAGTTGGGGCCAGCGCCCCTGCAAGAGTAGGTCGCTGCTAGGCAAACAACGTGGAGTATTAGCTCAGCGGGAGAGCACCACGTTGACAGCGTGGGGGTCACTGGTTCGATCCCAGTATACTCCACCATCATGGGGCGTTAGTTCAGGGGGAGAACGCTTCGCTGGCAGCGAAGAGGTCAGGGGTTCAAATCCCCTACGCTCCATCGTATGCGGTCGTGGCGGAATGGCAGACGCGCTAGGTTGAGGGCCTAGTGGGGGCAACCCCGTGGAGGTTCAAGTCCTCTCGACCGCATCGCTCCAAACAGCTATGGAGGAGTACCCAAGTCTGGCTGAAGGGGTCGGTTTCGAAAACCGATAGGGGTGTCACAGCCCGCGGGGGTTCGAATCCCTCCTCCTCCGCCATAAATATTGACTTAGCTCAATTGGTAGAGACGAGCACCTGCTTCGTCGAGTCGGCTTCGAGTTGTCCCGACGCATCCAGCGTCTTCGAATGGGCTGGGAGAGGAAGGGACACAACAGAAGCCAAGGAGTCACGGTCTACTTCTATCATGCCGACTTAGCTCAATTGGTAGAGACGAGCACCTGCTTCGTCGAGTCGGCTTCGAGTTGCCTCGACGCATCCTGCTTCCTCGAAACAGCTTGTAGAGGAAGAGGCACAGAGCACAACAATGAGCCACCTTCTTGCATTTATTTTATGCCGACTTAGCTCAATTGGTAGAGCAACTGAATCGTAATCAGTAGGTTGCGGGTTCGAGTCCTGCAGTCGGCATCACGATTACGGAGGGGTAGCGAAGTGGCTAAACGCGGCGGACTGTAAATCCGCTCCCTTTGGGTTCGGCGGTTCGAATCCGTCCCCCTCCATTTTTATTTCTTATAAGCGGGCCTATAGCTCAGCTGGTTAGAGCGCACGCCTGATAAGCGTGAGGTCGGTGGTTCAAGTCCACTTAGGCCCATCACTTATGATGGACGACAAGAATGATTCTTGTCGTCTTTTTTGCGTTGTCGCTAAAGGCATAATGTGCTCTACCATCTCCATGGAGAATCCTCTAACTTTCACATGTCAACGAAAGGGTGCCCCCGTTCAGACACCCTCCCTTGGTTTTTACTTGAAAGTGGTTTTAGCAGAGAAACTTCCGCTTCAAACAAAACTAGAAGCCGTTCACAGAACGATAGTCCGTTTGCCTAATGGACGTACTTCCCATAATCAGGGGTAGCGATACGGTCAAAATTACGGGCGAGTTTTGTCAACCCTTCACGCAGCTCTTTGCCGGCGACAGGAGCACCGTGTCCGGTGATGGCGACTGACGGAAAGAGTGCGGCTAACTTGCGCACCGACTCGCGGGCGGCCGTCCAGTCGGTCGTATAGTAGCGCGGCGGGCCGGTAATTTCGGTTTGCTGGGTCAATACTTTGTACAGCGAGTCTTGGCGGACGGTGACGAACGCGTCGCCGGCGATTAAAGCGGCGTCGCGCGGCCGAAATAACGAAATGTGGCCTGGCGTGTGCCCCGGTGTGTGGATCCAGCGGAACTCCGGCAAGTGCGGAACGGTGCCGTCCTCTGGCAGCGGATGAACGCGATCGCCCAGTTGAATCGGTTCATTTGGGAAAAACGGTGATATTTTGGCGATGAAGCCGCCCTCGACGGAAGCGTCAGGTTCAGGATAGCTCGCCTTTCCAGTCAAATACGGCAGTTCAGCCGGATGGGCATACACCGGGACATTCCAATGCTTGACAAGCTCAACAATCGCTCCAACGTGGTCAAAATGGCCGTGGGTTAAAACAATGGCTTGCGGGCGGCTGCCGCTGCCAAAGCGGTCTTCCACGACTGAAACAATGTCATCGGCTGATCCCGGCATGCCAGCGTCGACTAATACAAACGCGCGGTCGTCCGGGCGGCCGACAAGACAAATGTTCACGATTTGGATCGTATGGCAGTACAAATCGGGCAGCACGCTGACTCCGAGGCCGCTCGCTGCTGACGTCGCAGGTATGAAACGATAGTCTTCTCCGTAGTGCAGTTGTTCCTCTGCCATGGGAACTCCCTCCTTGCACGAATGGATAGCCCATCGATAGGATTCCTTATCGAGAAGCGGGATATGCAACGCTAGGTTCGAACGGAAAACACCTTCCGCTTTTTCCTCTTTGGCCGCTTGCTCGACATGCCCCGCCAAATAATGGTACTATAAAGGAAAGGAGGAAAGGAGGAAAACAGGATGAGCATTTTGAAAAAAGGATTGGCGTTTGGGCTTGGACTCGCCATTGCCAGCAAAGAACAAGCGGAAAAATTGATCGATGAGTTGGTCAAAAAAGGAGAGTTGTCGCTTGATGAATCGAAGGAAGTGATCGATCAATGGAAGCAGCAAACCGAAGCGCGGAAAGCGGAAGTGCAGCGGCTTGTACGCGAGCAAATCAAGCAGGTGATCGATAAACTCGACTTGGCGACGAAAGAAGACGTGCGGCAGCTCGAGGAGCGAATCCGCCGTCTTGAAGAAAAGGAACAAAGCGGAGAGTAACGGGCTTTTTTGACTGCTGTTTGACGCTCTAAGGGAGATGATCGGATGATCGGGAAACGGGTGCGCCATATCGGAAGGTACCACGAAATCGCCGCCTCCTTGCTTCGGCACGGATTCGGGATGATCGTCGATGAGCTCGGCTTTTCGTCGTTTCTTTCGTTGCCGCCGCGATGGAGAGCGGAGCAAGGGAAAAAGGAAGGAAAAACGGTTGGGGAGCGGCTCCGCCTTGTGCTCGAGGAGCTCGGCCCGACGTTCGTGAAGCTCGGGCAAATTGCTAGCACACGGCCGGATTTGATTCCCGCTCCGATCATCAGTGAGCTCGAAAAGCTGCAAGACCAAGTTCCGCCGTTTCCGTTTGCCGATGTCCGCCGGATTGTCGAAGCGGAGTTTGGAAGTTCGCTGGAAACACTCTTTCGTTCATTTGAGGAAATGCCGCTCGCTGCCGCTTCGCTTGGACAAGTGCACCGGGCGGTTCTTCCTTCCGGACAGGCCGTGGCGGTGAAAGTGCAGCGCCCGCACATCGCTGCGCGGGTGGAGACGGATCTGGAAATTTTGCAAGATTTGGCCGTGCTGGCGGAACGCCGTCTCGATTGGGCGGCAACCTACCAATTGTCTGAGATTGTCGATGAACTGGCGCGTTCATTACGGCAGGAGCTGGATTATACAGTCGAGGCGCGCCATGCGGCAGCGTTTGCGGAACAGTTTGCCGGCGATTCGTTGGTGTATGTGCCAGGCGTCTTTTGGGATTATACAACAAAGACGGTGCTTACAATGGAATACGTTGAAGGGATCAAGCTCGGGGAAATCGAGCGGCTGAAAGAAGAAGGATACTCTCTCAAAGCATTGGCGGAGCGGTTGACGAAAACAGTGTTAAAGCAAATGTTTGAGCACGGCTTTTTCCATGGCGACCCCCATCCTGGAAATGTGTTCGTTCTCTCCGACGGAGTGCTGGCCTTTATCGATTTCGGTTTGATGGGCCGGCTTCGTCCGAATGTCAGGCATCATCTTTCGTCGCTGATTATCGCCTTGATGCGGCAAAGCACCGATGGGGTGTTGGCCGCGATTTACGGCCTGGGACTCGTCCCGGATGAGGCCGATGAGGAGAAGCTGCGCGATGACATTGACGATCTGCGAGAGAAATACTACCGCGTCCCGCTCGGTGAGATTAGCCTTGGTGAAGCCGTCGAGGATTTGCTTTCGGTGGCGTTTCGGCATGGCATTCGCATTCCGAGCGACTTGACGCTGTTAGGCAAAGCGCTGTTGACGGTCGAAGGGGTGGTGGAAATGCTTGATCCGCAGTTTCGCATCATGGATGTGGCGGAGCCGTTTGGGCGGAAGCTGTTGAAAGACCGTCTTCGGCCTGACCGGGTGGCGGAGACAGCGTGGAGGCGCGTCGCCGATTATGGCGAGATGCTCCTTCGGCTGCCGGACAGTGTAAAGGAGCTGGCCAAAATCATGCGGCGCGGCAAACTTCAGCTCGAGATGACAGCGTCAGACCTTGAGGCGTTTTTGCACAAACTTGATCAAATTAGCAACCGACTGTCCATTAGCATCGTTCTTCTTTCGTGGAGCATCGTCATGGCTGGCATGATGATCGCTTCATCGTTCGGACGGCAGTCGATGCTGCTATGGAAAATTCCTGCTGTTGAAATCGGATTAGGTGTGTCCGCTTTTCTTTTTGGTTGGCTGCTTTACTCGATTTTTCGTTCGGGAAAGTTTTAGCGTTTGTTGCACAATGTTAAAAAGGGCTAAACCATTTTCTGTCTCATAGAAGGATTTTTCTTTCTCGATCGCGAAACAAGTACTGCAAAACCAAAGAGGGAAGGAGAGAACCCGATGCCCATTGTCAACCCAAGCCGGGAAGAAATCGGCGACATTTTGCGCAAGGCGAAGCGGATTGCCATTGTCGGCTTGTCCAACAATCCCGAGCGCGAGTCGTATATGGTGGCGAAGGCGATGAAAGACGCCGGATACGAAATCATTCCGGTTAATCCGATGATCGAGGAATGGGAAGGCATTCCAGCGGTCGACAAACTGACGGATATCGAAGGACATGTCGATATCGTCGATGTGTTTCGCCGTTCCGAACATTTGCCGGAGCTCGCCCGCGAGTTTGTGCAAATCGACGCGGACGTATTTTGGGCGCAGCTTGGCGTCGTCAATGAAGAAGCATACGCGTTTTTAAAAGAAAAAGGCTATACGGTGATTATGGATCGCTGCATTAAAGTAGAACATGCGCTTACAAAACGCCCGTAACAGGCAAAGCGCGCCATTGACGAAACGGCCATCTTCTCTAAGATGGTCCTTTCGTTTTTCAGGCGCCGTTGTCCGATTTTGTCAAGCGGTGTCAAAAGACAATGGACAGCTGGTCATTTTATGATACAATAAAACAGAAACAGATGTTCTTGTTTTGGCAGAAAGGGGTGGGCTTGTGGCAAAGCAAGCGATACATGACTATAACGAAGATGCCATTCAAGTGTTAGAAGGGCTTGAGGCGGTGAGGAAGCGGCCAGGGATGTACATCGGCAGCACCGACAGCCGCGGGTTGCATCATCTTGTTTATGAAATCGTCGACAACTCGGTCGATGAAGCGTTGGCCGGATATGGAAATTACATTTTGGTGCAAATACATAAAGATAACAGCATCACCGTCCTTGATGAAGGGCGCGGCATGCCGGTCGGGATGCATAAGCTTGGCAAGCCGACGCCGGAGGTCATTTTGACCGTGCTTCATGCCGGCGGCAAATTCGGCCAAGGCGGCTATAAAACGAGCGGCGGCCTGCACGGAGTCGGGGCTTCGGTTGTCAACGCTTTGTCGGAATGGCTCGTCGTCACGATTCATCGCGACGGCTTCATGTACCGCCAACGGTTTGAGCATGGAGGCAAACCGGTGACGACGCTAGAGAAAATCGGCACAACGAACAAAACCGGAACCATCATTCAATTTAAGCCGGACCCAACGATTTTCAGCACAACGGTGTTCAATTACGAAACCTTGAGCGAACGGCTGCGCGAGTCGGCGTTTTTGTTAAAAGGGCTGAAAATTGAGCTCGTTGACGAACGGACCGGCATGCGGGAGGTGTTCCATTACGAAAACGGGATTGAAGCGTTTGTGGCCTATTTGAATGAGGAGAAAGATGTGCTCCACCCGGTTGTGTATTTTTCTGGTGAGCAAAACGGCATTGAGGTCGAGTTTGCGTTTCAGTTCCATGATGGTTACTCGGAAAACGTCTTGTCATTTGTCAACAACGTGCGCACAAAAGACGGCGGGACGCATGAAGCCGGGGCGAAAACGGCGATGACGCGCGTCTTTAACGAATACGCCCGCCGCGTCGGCTTGCTTAAGGAAAAGGATAAAAATTTAGAAGGAACGGATATTCGCGAAGGGCTGTCGGCGATCGTCTCGGTGCGCATCCCGGAGCATTTGCTTCAGTTTGAAGGGCAGACGAAAGGCAAGCTCGGAACGAGCGAGGCGCGTTCAGCCGTCGATGCGGTTGTTTCCGAGCAATTGACGTACTTTTTGCAAGAAAATCCGGACGTGAGCACGATGCTCATCAAAAAAGCGATCCGGGCGTACCAAGCGCGCGAAGCGGCCCGCAAAGCGCGCGAAGAGGCGAGAAGCGGCAAAAAGCGGAAAGGGAAAGAGGCGCTCTTAAGCGGCAAGCTGACGCCGGCGCAAGGGCGCAATCCGCAAAAAAACGAGCTGTATTTGGTCGAAGGCGATTCGGCGGGCGGTTCGGCGAAACAAGGGCGCGACCGCCGCTTCCAGGCGGTCCTTCCGCTGCGCGGGAAAGTCATCAACACGGAAAAGGCGAAGCTTGGCGATATTTTGAAAAACGAGGAAATCAATACGATCATCCACGCCATCGGCGGCGGCGTCGGCGCTGATTTTTCGCTCGATGATGTCAACTACGACAAAGTGATCATTATGACCGACGCCGACACGGACGGCGCCCATATTCAAGTGCTGCTTTTGACGTTTTTTTACCGCTACATGCGTCCGCTCATTGAAGCGGGAAAAGTGTACATCGCCTTGCCGCCGCTTTATAAAATCAGCAAAAAAAGCGGCAAAAAGGAAGTCATCGAATACGCATGGACAGATGAGCAATTGCGGGAAATCACGAAACGAATGGGCCGCGGCTATACGATTCAGCGCTACAAAGGGCTTGGCGAAATGAACGCCGATCAATTGTGGGAAACGACGATGAATCCGGAAACGCGCACGTTGATCCGCGTGCGCATTGAAGATGCGGCTCGCGCCGAGCGGCGGGTGACGACACTGATGGGCGATAAAGTCGAGCCGCGCCGCAAATGGATTGAAACGCATGTTGCCTTTGGGCTTGAGGAAGAGCCAGGGTGGATCGGCTGATGGCGGCGCGAAAAGACGCCGCCATGATTGCGCCGATGTCTTGTAGGAAAGGAGAGGTATGATGGCAGAGCGATTGTTGGAATTGCCGTTAGAAGACGTGCTTGGCGACCGCTTCGGCCGCTACAGCAAATACATCATCCAAGACCGGGCGCTGCCCGATGCGCGCGACGGGCTGAAGCCCGTGCAGCGCCGCATTTTGTATGCGATGTACATCGATGGCAACACGGCCGATAAACCGTTTCGTAAGGCGGCGAAAACGGTTGGGAACGTGATCGGCAATTTTCATCCGCATGGCGACTCGTCAGTGTACGAGGCGATGGTGCGGATGAGCCAAGAGTGGAAGCTGCGCAACGTGCTGATTGAAATGCATGGCAACAACGGCAGCCTCGACGGCGACCCGCCGGCGGCGATGCGCTACACGGAAGCGCGCTTGTCGGCGATCGCCGCTGAGTTATTGCGCGACATTGACAAGCAAACGGTCGCGTTTGTGCCGAACTTTGACGATACGACGGAGGAGCCGACCGTCTTGCCGGCGATGTTTCCGAACTTGTTGGTGAATGGCTCGACCGGGATTTCGGCCGGCTATGCGACCGACATTCCGCCGCATGCGCTCGGCGAGGTGATCGATGCTGTCCTGATGCGGATTGACCGGCCGGATTGCACGGTTGAGGAGCTGATGACCGTCCTTCCCGGCCCTGATTTTCCGACCGGCGGCATCATCCAGGGGAAAGACGGCATCCGCAAGGCGTATGAGACCGGCCGCGGGAAAATCATCATCCGCGCCAAAGCCGCCATCGAGCAGGCGAGAGGCGGGAAAAAGCAGATTGTCATCACGGAGTTGCCGTATGAAGTGAACAAGGCGAATTTGGTGAAAAAAATTGACGAGCTTCGTTTGGACAAAAAGCTCGACGGCATTGCTGACGTCCGCGATGAAACGGACCGGAACGGGCTGTCGATCGTCATCGAGCTGAAAAAAGACGCCGATGCCGAGGCGATCCTTAACTATTTATACAAAAACACCGATTTGCAAGTGCCATACAGCTTCAACATGGTGGCGATCCATGAACGCCGGCCGAAGCTGATGAGCTTGCCGGAGCTGTTGGATGCCTACATCGCCCACCGGAAGGACGTCGTCACGAACCGTTCGCATTTTGAGCTCAAAAAAGCGAACGAGCGGAAGCATATTGTCGACGGGTTGATCAAAGCGCTCTCGATTTTGGATGAGGTGATCGCGACGATTCGGGCGTCGAGTGACAAGCGCGATGCGAAAGATCGGCTGATGGCGGGCTACGGGTTCACCGAGGCGCAAGCGGAAGCGATCGTGACGCTTCAGCTTTACCGGCTGACAAACACCGATATCGCCGCGCTTCGGCAGGAAGCGGAAGAGCTCGACAAAACGATCGCCGAGCTGAGCGCGGTGTTGGCCGATAAGAACAAGCTGTTGTCGGTCATTAAAAAAGAATTGAAGGCCATGAAAAAGCAATATGCTGACGAGCGGCGGACGGCGATTGAAGAGGAGATCGAAGAGCTGAAAGTGAACGTTGAAGCGCTCATTCCGGCTGAAGATGTGATCGTGACCGTGACAAAGGAAGGATACGTGAAACGAACGAGCTACCGTTCGTACAGCGCATCGAACGGTCAGGACATCGGCATGAAGGAGACCGACCGTCTGCTCGCCCAGCTCGAGATGAATACGACCGATGTGCTCTTGCTGTTCACCCGCCGCGGCTATTATTTGTATTGCCCGGTTCATACGCTGCCGGACATCCGCTGGAAAGAGGTCGGCCAGCATATTTCAAGCTTGATTCCGCTGGAACGCGACGATGAGCTCATCGCCGCTGTCCCTGTTTCCTCGTTTGAGACGGACGAACAGCTCGTCTTCGTCACGAGGCAAGGGATGGTGAAACGGACCGAGCTTTCCCAATACCAAGTGCAGCGCTACACGCGCCCGCTTGTTGCGGTCCATGTGAAAGACGATGATGAGGTCGCCGCCGTCTATGCGACGGACGGCCGCGGCCTCCTTTGGCTGGCGACGCATGATGGCTATGCACTTTTGTTTGCCGAAGAAGAAATCAGCCTGGTCGGCGTGCGCGCTGCCGGGGTGAAAGGGATTCAACTAAAAGAAGGAGACTTTGTCGCCGCCGCCTGCCCGCTTCGCCCTGAAGACCGCGGTTTTCTCGTTGTCGCGACGCAGCGCGGGGCGGTGAAAAAAATGGCGCTAGGCGAGTTTGAGCCATCCTCGCGCGCCAAGCGGGGTGTGCGAATCGTGCGCGAAGTGAAATCAAACCCGCACTGCGTGGCCGGAGCGGTTTTGGTCGGCGAGAGCGAGGGGACGGTCGGGCTGCGGACGGAAAAAGGGGCGACGGAGATGGTGGAGACTGCGTCGCTTCGCTTGTCGGACCGCTACGCCACCGGCTCGTTTGTCATCGATACGGATGAAGCGGGAGCAGTGGTGGACGTCTGGAAAGAACCGGCGAAGGGGATTGGCAAAGGAGAAGAAGGATGAGGGCGGACCGTTCGGATGTGCCTGTCGGTCGGCGCGCGTTGTTTGAGGGCGGAAAACCGCGGGCGAAAGCCCCGCGCTTTCAAACCAGCGTTTGTTTGCCGCCAAGCCCATGTTGGAGATTGATCAACAAAATAGGGAACGAAAAAGGGCGCTCCTTTTCATGGAGCCCCTTTTTCGATTGCGGCCTTTCCATTCGGGAATTACCAAAACTTCCACCATTTGTTCGTCCGGGAGCGGCCGGCGTTGGTGTTGGCTGCTGTTTGCCGAAAGGAAAGCACCAGTTCCCGGAAAGCTTTTTCCCGCTCGATAATGCGCTGTTCGAGCTGTTTTCGCTCCTGTTCTTGCCTCGCTTTTTCTTCGTGACAAAAGGCGACGACCGTTTCCAAATGTTCGTGCAGCTGCTCGGTTTTTTGCTGCCACGCTTCTTGGTAGTCTTGAAGGGAGCGGCGCACGGTTTCCGCCGCAGCGCTCGTCTGCTCGCCGAGGTGGTCGAGTTGCCCTTTGACCTCCCTCATCGCCTGTTGGATGGTGTCGGCTGCCTCGCGCTTGACGGCGTCGACGAGCTCGTCTTTTACGCGGGCGACGAGCTGTTCTGCTATGTACGGGGCCCCATGGCGCAACAAACGGGGCACGTCAATAATTTCCCCTTCCATCACATCGGGTTCCACCGGAGCAGGTGGATCGGCGGGCCGCCCGTTCATCTGGGTGATGAGATCCGCGATTTCGCGCGGATGGCGGCCTTCCTCGAGCAACATACGGATTTGACGAAATCGATGGATCAGCTCGTCGGTATAAATGCGCGCCCCTTGGCTGGTGCGGGGAACGGTGATCCATTGAGTGAATTGCTTTTCCCACTGTTTCAAGTCACGGGCGGTCGTCCCGATTTTTTTCGCTGCTTCGCGGAGTGTATAGGTTTTCATCGCATTTCCTCATCCTTTCTCGTCTTTTGGCATTGATTTGCGTTATGTTTTATTTTCCTACTCGGTCATTGATTTTCCTGCCGCTTGACAAAACATAACAAAAGAAGTGGAAGTTAGCAAAAAAACAACAACTATTGTCGAAAAATGAAGGTGGTCATCGGAAGATGTTTACAAACAAGGCGGGGGCTGGAATGCACTCTTTTGGTGCAACCACGATCAGCCGCGCATCGTGTCGCGCTATGGCGATGACGGGACGTATTGGAAAGAATCAGCCAAAATGTTGGCGACGACGATCCATTTAATGCAAGGGACACCATACATTTACCAAGGCGAAGAAATCGGTATGACGGATCCGAAATTCACCGATATCCGCGATTACCGCGACGTCGAGTCGCTCAATATGTACCGGATTTTGCTTGAACAAGGCAAAAGTGAGCAAGAAGTGATGGAAATGGTGATTCTTATATTTGTCGATTTTGCGCGCCGGAAATGACGGCGGCGGCCTGGGCCGCGAATCGAATCGCATGGCGCTGCGCCTTTGGGCCGCGGCGTTTTTTTTATGGCGTCCGATGGTTATTTAATAAACAAAACTATGTTCTAAATAATCAACAAAATCATAAACGAACAGCATTATGGCTATCCTTGTTAACAGCAAGATCGCAAAGGGGGATGCCGGTGTGGAAGGAACATGGTGGTCGCTATTGCCTTTTCTTTTGATCATTCCGCTCGCCATTTGGCTGAAAGAAATTTTGCCCGGTCTTATAGCCGGGCTGCTTGTCGGGGCGTTTTGCCTTGAGCGGTCGCTTGTCGGCGGCATCGAGCGGGCGCTGTCCGCCATTGTTCATTCGCTCAGCGATGTTGAACACATGAAGGTGGCGGCGTTTTTGTACTTGTTCGGCTCGCTTATTGGCATGATGCAAATCACCGGTGGGATCAAAGGGTTTGTCGAGAAGCTGTCTGGGCGCATCCGCACGAAGCGCAGGCTTTTGTTGTTCGTTTGGTTGACGGTGCCGGTGACGTTTTTTATGCCGATGTTCCGCATTATGCTCCTCGGTCCGGTGATGAAGGCGGTGCTTCGCCAGTTTCGCATCGACCGGCGCCGGATGGCGTACATCATCGATGTGTCCACTGAACCGATCATCGTGCTTCTGCCGGCGGCAACGGCGTTTGTCGGCTTTATGACGTCTGTTGTAGCGGCGGCGCTGGCGCAAAACGATATTCATGAACCGGCGTATGGCGTTTTTTTGCGCAGCTTGCCGTACAATCTGTTTGCCATTATCGCGCTGATAATCGGGCTGCTGACGACGATGCTGAACATCCGCATCGGCAAGCCGCGGGCGAAAAAAGGAGAGGAGAAAACAAACGAATTGCACGGCCTCGGGCTGCGCAAAGAATTGTCCCTTGTCACAGGAGAGCCGCTTCACCTTTTTGTCCCGCTGGCGTTGCTGCTCGGGCTGACGTTCGCTTTTTTTGCCTATGATGGTCGGCGGCGCGGGGCGCACGGCTGGCTAGAAGCGTTTTCGCAAGCGGATGCAACATGGGCGATGCTGTTGGCGCTGTTTGTGACCCTTCTTCTCTCGATGGGGTTTTATGTATGGCGCAGGCAGTCGCTGTCGGAGTTGATTTACCACTTTTTCGCGGGAGGCAACGAGTTGATGGCGCCGATCGGCATGCTCGTTCTCGTTTGGGCCGTCTCCGCGGTGGCGGGGGAGCTCGGCCTTACCGCTTACGTGGCTTCGACGTTTGGGACATGGCTTCCCGGGACGTTTGTGCCCGCGGCAGTGTTTTTGGCCGGATCGTTTTTGGCGTATTTTATCGGGTCCTCGTGGGGGACATGGGGCATTTTCATGCCGCTTGGCGTCACGCTCGCGCACGCGACTGGAGCACCGCTTGAGATGACGGTCGGCGCGGTGTTTGCGAGCGGAACGTTCGGCGCGTTTGCCTCGCCGCTTGGCGATACGACCATCACGACAGCCGCCATCATGGATATGGACTTGATGAACTATGCGAAATACAAACTGCGCATTTCCTTGATTGGCGCCGGGCTGTCGCTTGCCGGGTACGTGCTGCTTCCGCTTTGGGCCGGGTGAGGAGAAGCGAACGCTTCGCTCTCCTGCTCCTCACCTCTATCTAAACTATGTTCTAAATCATCAAATATCAAAAACAAAACAGTTGCATCCATAAGCGAATTAAGCTATGATAAAAATAACATACTGACTAGTTGGTAGACACACTGCTGTGTCTGCCGTCAAAAAGGGAGAGGGAACACGAATGAAAACGCACACGATTACGGTCAATCCGCGTTTTTGTGAAACAGACGCGCTCGGACATTTAAGCAACATCAGCTATTTTATTTATTTGGAAGAAGCGCGCACCCGTTTGTTCGATGAGCTGAGCCACGGCGGACGTACGGACGAATGGCACTTTGTTTTGGCGTCTACGAAGTGCGACTTTATTCGCCAAGCGTTTTTCGGGCGGCGGTTGCGGGTGGAAACGAATGTCTCCCGCATTGGCAACAAAAGCTTTCAATGCATCCATCGCATCGTCGAGGAGGAAACAGGTACGCTCATTGCCCTCGGAGAGGCGGTCGTCGTCCATTTTAACTTCCATACCCAAACAAGCGAACCGCTCCCGGACGAGCTGCGGGCGCGGCTGGCGGAGTACCTTGTTTCCACTGAACAAGCCGCGCCGTGCAACCCGCCCAAAAATGTATAATCCTCTTTAGATTGTTTGAACGATCCGCCCACCCGGCGGATTGTTGTTTTTTCTGGACCAATCGTCAAAAGGATACATACTCTGTATTGAGAATAGGCTGATTGCGGAAAGGGGGAGCAGTGATGATGATTCGGGCGACGATTGGCCATGCGACGTATACGTGCCGCGGTGAGCTCGAGACGTATTTTCAGCCGTTTCGCGACGGAACGATCGGCCGCTTTCATCCGTTTTCCACCCCGTTTGGCGAGCAGCGGCTTCTTTACGCCGACTGGACGGCAAGCGGACGGCTGTATCGCCCGATTGAGGAGAAAATGGCCCGTGAACTCGGCCCGTTCGTCGGCAACACCCATACTGAGTCGAACGTGACCGGGACGAAAATGACGCTTGCGTATCGCTATGCGAAAGAACTCATCAAACAACACGTCCATGCCAAAAAAAGCGATGTTTTGATCATGCAAGGCGCCGGGACCACAAGCGCCGTCAACAAGCTGCAGCGCCTGCTTGGCTTGCGCGTGCCGGAGCGGTGGAAACGGCGCTTGGTGCTGGCGGATGACGAGCGCCCGGTCGTGTTCGTCACCCATATGGAACACCACTCGAATCTGCTGCCGTGGGCGGAAACGATCGCTGAAGTCGTGACGATTCGGCCGACCCAAAACGGGGATGTCGATCTTGACCATTTGCGCGAGCTGCTCGAGCGCTACCGCGATCGGCCGCAAAAGATCGGCGCATTCACCGCCTGCTCGAACGTAACTGGGATCGAAACGCCGTATCATGCCTTGGCGAAACTGATGCATGAATATGGCGGGCTTTGCTTCGTCGACTTTGCCGCTTCCGCCCCGTATGTGCGCATCGATATGCACCCGGATGACCCGATGGAACAGCTAGATGCCATTTATTTTTCGCCGCACAAATTTCTTGGCGGACCGGGAAGCGCAGGAGTGCTTCTCTTTGACAGCCGGCTGTATGACCAAAAGGCGCCTGACCATCCAGGAGGCGGAACGGTGTATTGGACCGACCCGTGGGGGCATTACGAATACGTAGAGGCGATCGAAGAGCGGGAAGACGGGGGAACGCCGCCGTTTTGGCAAACGATCAAAGCAGCGCTCGCCATCCAGCTGAAAGAGCAAATGAACATAAAACGAATGCGCGCCCGCGAACAGGAGCTCGTATCGCTCCTATTGCCGGCGTTAAAAGACATTCCCGGCGTCCGGGTGCTGGAAGGGCATCGGGATGACCGGCTTGGCATCATTTCGTTTGTCATCGACGGGCTGCACTACAACATCATCGTCAAGTTGCTCAACGATCGTTTCGGCATCCAAGCGCGCGGCGGTTGTTCATGCGCCGGGCCGTACGGCCATTATTTGCTTGGCATCGATCAAGAGCAGTCCGCCGCCTTGCTCAACGAAGTCAAAAGCGGCAACTTGTTGGCAAAACCGGGCTGGGTGCGCGTGTCGCTTCATCCGACGATGACGAATGAAGAAGTGTATACGATCCTTCATGCCGTCCGCCAAATCGCCCGCCATGGCGCCCGCTGGCAAGAGGAGTATGTATACGATGCGGAGAAAAACGAGTTTGTCCATCGCCACGATGACCGATATGTCCGCCATTTCTTTCTGTTGTAATGCATTTTCATTTCCTCACCAATGCAAAACCGGTACAATAGAGGCATCCTGGAAAAAAGAAGGGGAGAACGATGAACGAATTGTACCATTTGCTTGTGCGGACCGAACGGGAAGAAGAGCTTCACCGCCGGGCATGGCGCCTCGCTGAACAGTTTTCCGCCCGCGCAGCGCATTATGATGAGCGGGCCGAGTTTCCGTTTGCCAACTTCGCTCTGTTAAAAGAAGCCGGATTTCTGTCGTTGACCGTCCCGGCCGAATACGGAGGCGGCGGGGCCTCGCTGTACGAGCTCGTGCTCGTGCAAGAGACGCTGGCCCAAGGCGACGGCGCCACCGCCTTGTCACTCGGTTGGCATTTAAGCATTGTCATGCGCCTGTATTTGCTGCGCCGCTGGCCGGAAGCGGTGCTCATCCGCCTGGCCAGCGAGATCACGGAACGCCATGTGTTGATAAACAGCGCCCATTCTGAACGGGCAACCGGCAGCCCGGCGCGCGGGGGAAAACCAACAACAACCGCTTGTTTCCGCAACGGCCGCTGGGTGCTTCATGGGCGAAAAGCGTTTGCGTCATTGGCGCCGGCACTCGATTACGTGCTAATTTCCGCCACGATTGACAGCAGCGGCGAGGTCGGCGAATTTCTTGTCCCGATGAAAACCCCGGGGCTTCGCATTGAGCCGACATGGCACACGCTCGGCATGAAGGCGACGCGCAGCGATGACCTCATCCTTGATGGCGTCGAGGTTGAACCGGAAGCGCTCGTGGAGATGCTGGAGAAACCGGTCGGTGCAGCACCGGCACAAGGATGGCTTTTGCATGTTCCGGCATGCTACTTAGGGATCGCCATCGCCGCCCGCAATGAGGCGCTCCGCTTTGCCCAAACGTACCAACCGAACACGTTGTCGCAGCCGATCGCCTCGACGCCGGAGGTGCAGCGGAAAATCGCCGAGATGGAGTGGCGCCTCGTTCACGCCCGTCATTTTCTGTATAGCATCGCCGATTTATGGGATCGATACCCTGACAAACGTCATGAAATGAAAGAGGAACTGGCAACCGCCAAGTTCATTGCGACGAATACCGCGCTCGAGGTTGTCGATTGGGCGATGCGCATCGTCGGGGGACAAAGTTTGTATGCTGATAGTCCGCTTGGGCGCTATTACCGAGACGTGCGCGCCGGACTCCATAACCCGCCGGCTGACGACTTGACGATCGCGTGGCTCGCCAAGCGGGCGCTTGCCGGCAGTCGAACGCGCGCAAAAGCTGACGCCTAAGCAGCCAACCAATGCAGGTTGACTCAAGAACATTCAACGTGTGTTTTCCAGACAAATCGAAACCGCTGTCCCTAAATGCGAGGGACAGCGGTTTTTTAACATAAATCAGCCAGAAGTCCCCCACCTCTACAGGTGGGGGATGAATGGCGTTCGGTTTTTCTGTTTTTCTCTTTCTTCTTTGGATGGCAATAGAATACAATAAACATAGGAGGTGAAACCAT
>NZ_SDLD01000054.1:0-14992 GCF_013096875.1 Geobacillus sp. DSP4a
GGGAGTGTGGTATGCTTGTTCATAGAGAGCACCTCCTGGGTTTGTTTGTGTCGCTACTCACATTCTACAGGAAAGGTGCTCTTTTTTCTATACCCTTTGGATTTTATTGGATAATCAACACGCCTGAGTTAAGGCGATTCATCTCCCACTTACTCCGCTTCGCTTCGTTGAAGTGGGAGTCTTCTCGCCTAATTAAGATAAAACAAAAAAAGAAGCGGCTTCTGCTAACGGGTTCGGTTCAGAAGTACAAAATCAAAAAAAACAGTACAAATAACAGCGTAATTAGCACAAAATTCGAACTAAATTTAACAAGGTAAAAAGCACATTAAAACGCTTGGGTTTATTCCAAGCGTTTTAAACTAAAATTATATTGACTTGTTAAATCAAGACTGTTACTAAAAGGTTACTACCGTACTTCAATTACAAAGGCATAACTTGAATCTCCCTTTTCCCATCTTGCTGAAACATCATACACATAAACACCTTTTTCTTTTGGTAATAGTATCACATTATCATTTATTGGAACATTTTCTGTTTTTATATTTGTAAGCCATCTATTTACTACTAATGTATTTTCTTTAGGCTCGTCTTTGAATTCTATTTTCAATTGGGAATTTGGTGGTACAACCACAGGTTTTAGTTCTTGATTTTTAATGAGTTCTGGCGGAGAACTTGTATCAGCACAAACAGAATTAAGTAATCCATTCCAACAATACGAACCTTGTGTCACTTCTACCTTTTTTTCTCCAACAGTTATGGTTGGTAAAGGTGGTTTAGCACTAAATAGTCCAATAACAAAATAACCACCAATGCCTAACACAATTAATACTAATAATGGAATTAAAAACTTTTTCATACACTTCCCTCCTCGTGGGTTAATTTTCCCTTTGCTAATTTTCTAAGTAATCTATATATTTAGTTTAACATAAAATACTAAAATCCTTAAAAAGGATTTCGTCAAAAAATATTGATATTTCAACAAAAATAAAAAACCAAATCGTATGGTGATTTGGTCTTATAAAATATCAAATCCCTTTCAATTATGGTTATTGCATATAAATTATTTCTTTTAAATCAAATCGTTTTTTTGCAATGCCTAATCGTTGAGCAGGTGTTCCTACTGTCTCTTTTGTTTTGTATGCTAAACAAAAATTGTAGTAAGTCCGAAGTATGGTAAGAGCCATTTGAGCATACTTTGGGTTAAAGTTTGAATAGATATAGCTTTTTCCGTCACCACGAGCTGTTGTCAATGGTCTTTCTAAAATAGATAGCCGTCTTCGAATGTGCTGGATAAAGGTATTCGTGGCGTTGTCATTCACATTTAAAACAAGATTGGCAATGTCCTTCGGTTCGAATGATGAAAGATTGGTTGTACAATCAACCCATCGAAATCCTCTGTCAATTGTCGCAAGCGGATGTTCAATCGGATTATCAGCGTATTCATAATGACTGCTGCCATCTGAAATGACTTTTTTATGAAATTGGTGTGTATGAAATAATTCTTCCAGTTTTAGAAAAGCCAATTTTCGCAAAGACTTTGTATCATAACCAGAGTTAATTCCCCAGTTGATTAAATCCACTCTTGCTTGAACAAATTCCTCACGAGCTTGTTTCCGAGATTTTGTTTTATCCGTTTGACAAAGAAAATGGTGGGCATCAGATAAGCGAATTTCTTTGGCAAATACACGATAAAGGGAAGTCATCAATGAATTTATGTCCAATTAGCATCAATTTTAACACATATTTGGAATACTGTCTGTTGGTCAGCAGTCACTTGCTAATTAAGATGCTAATTATAATGCGATTAATGGTCATAAATTAAATAAAACATTGATATATCAAGAAACAAAAGGGAGTCCATTTCATATGCGAATTGGACTCCCTTTTGTATTACTTTTTTTAATTTTGTACTCAACAACCGAACCCGTTAGGCTTCTGCGCCGCTTCCTTTGTTTACGCTGATGGCGATTTATGCTTTTTTCCCTTTAAGAAAAACGCCATCATTAACGCCAATACCGTCAAGCCGGTGGCGACGAAAAAGGCGTCGTTAATCCCTTCGACAGTCGATCTCTGCTGCACGAGCCCATACAGCAGCTGCACCACCGCTTCATCGCTCGGAATCGCCTGCTTCAGCTGGCCGACAAGGCTCATGAAAAACGGATTGTTTTCCGTCATCTCATTTCGGTACATGTCCGCATGGAATTTGGCCCGGTTGGACATGATCGTCACCAAGAACGCCGTTCCGAGCGAAGCGGCCACTTGGCGGATCGTATTGGACATCGCCGTGCCGTGGCTGTACAAATGGCGCGGCAAGGCGTTCAATCCTTCCGTCATAATCGGCATTCCGAGCATCGACATGCCGAACATGCGGAAAATATAAAGCCAAATTAACTGGCTGTACGGTGTATCCATCGTCAGCTTGCTGAATTCCCACGTCGTGACCGCGGTGATGATCAAGCCGACGATCGCCAGCGCCCGCGCGCCGATGCGGTCAAACACCCAGCCGGAAATCGGCGACATGATCGCCATGACAATCGCTCCCGGTAGCAACAGCAAACCGGCATCGAGCGGCGTAAAGCCGCGCAAGTTTTGCAAATACACCGGAAGCAAGACCATGGCGGCAAACATCGCCATGTTAATGACCGAACCGATGACGGTCGCCAACGTAAACACTGGGTAGCGGAACACACGGAAATTGAGCACCGGATGCTCCGAGCGCAGCGAACGCCATGTGAACATGATGAGGAACAAGGCGCCGATGACAAGCGAAACAACCACTTCCGTCTCGCCCCATCCTTTGCTTCCGGCCTCGCTGAAGCCATACAGAACGCCGCCAAACCCGATCGTGGAGTAGACCGCCCCTTGCACGTCCAGCACTGGATTGCCTTTACGCGGCGTATGTTTCAGCCAGACGGAGGCGAGCACAATGTCTAAAATCGCGATCGGCAACACGACGTAAAACAACAGCCGCCATGTATAATGTTCAACGATCCAGCCAGACAGCGTCGGCCCGACCGCCGGCGCAAACATCATGGCGATTCCGACCGTTCCCATGGCCACCCCGCGGCGTTCCGGCGGGAAAATCGACAACATAATGACCATCATCAGCTGCATAATAATGCCGGCCCCGACCGCTTGTGTCAACCGCCCCGTGAGCATGACGGCAAACGACGGAGCGATCGAGCAGACAAACGCGCCGATGGCGAAAAACGACATGCCCGATAAAAACAACCGTTTCGCTGGAAACTTGGCGATTAAAAACGGGCTGATCGGGATGAGCACCCCGTTGACGAGCATATAGCCGGTCACGAGCCATTGAATCGTCGACGTTTCCACGTTGAAATCTTGCATCATATGCGGCAAGGCGACGTTGATCAACGTTTGATTCAAAATGGCGACAAACGCGCCCAGCATGACCGTCGCCACAACTTTTCCGCGGCTGCCGATATCCCCGAGGCCGCCTTGCCCGGCTGGAGCGGCCGGACGCCCATCCGTTCCTGTCGACGGCTCTGCTTTCGTTTCCGCTAACGGTTGAGCGTTGGCTTCCGCCGCTTCATCTGCCGCCTTCCCTGCGGCTGAAGCCGGTTTGCGGCGGCGCAGCGCGATGTTGACCGCCGCCAAGACCAAAACGGCAAACACAATATAACCAATGACAAATGTTGTCATGTCCCATCACCTACTTATGGATGCGGACGGTGACGTTCATGCCCGGCACAAGTCCGGCTCCGCTGTAGTTGTCAATGGAAATCGTCACCGGGATGACTTGGGTCACTTTCGTGTAGTTGCCGGTCGCATTGGAACTTGGCAACAGGCTGAACGTATTCGCTGTCGCGTTGCCGATTTTTTCGACTTTGCCGCTGAATTTGCGATCCGGATACGCATCGACATAAATATCGACGTCTTGCCCGATTTTCACGTCTTCAATATCCGTCTCTTCAATATTCGCCGTCACCCACAAATCGTTCAAATCAAACCCGCGGGCCAGCGGCATCCCCGCGGCGACAAACGAGTCCTTGACTGCGTTTTGCTGCACGATCGTCATCCGATGCGGCACTGTCACCGGAATCGTTGTTTTGCCGTCAAACACCTCGCCGATTTCTTCCCCAGCTGAGAAGGTTTTTCCCGTGTCGCCCCGCCAGGATGTCAGCTTCCCGGACAGCGGCGCAGCGACGGAGATGACCTGGCCGTCGATGCGGGCGTTGTCCGTTTTAATGTAGTTCGTTGCTTCATTCACATAGTAGTAGGCGGCAAAGCCTCCACCGACAAGCAAAATGAGCACAATGATGTTCAGCGCAACCAATCGTTTCACGTTCACCGTCTATTCCTCCCCGAGTAAAATCGCTTTAATTTTTTCATGAAGATGCAAAAACTGTTCAATCTCCTCTGGAGAGACGAGTTCTTGAATGCGGCCAACCCGCCGGCGCAGCACCGACTGCTCGCCAAACGCTTCCAACACCGTCTCTTTTCCTTTTTCCGTCAAACTCAAAATGACCGCGCGCCGATCTTGCTTCGACGGCTCTCGGACAACAAGGCCGGCGCCGACGAGCCGGTCAACCGTGCCGCTGACATTGCTGTTGCTTAAGTTTAATTTTTCCGCCAAGTCATTCAGGCGAATATGCTCTTTTTTCAGCAGCGTATATAAGACGATCAGCTGCACCTCTGTCACCCCGACGCGGGCGGCGTCCTCGCGGATGAGGCGATAAAGCGCCTTTTGCGTCCGGAAGACAGCGTACATGATGTCCCGGCTGATCCCTTCCATTCATCCCCCTCCTTGCCTCATCTTTCTTGTTGGAATAGTTTCAATACGAATTATTCCTGCACGAAATATGATTATAACATGAAAACAGGGAAAATCAACTATATTGTTTCATGTCTTTTTGAGAAAACATACGCAACGAAAAAGAGTCCAACCGGATGTTTTGCATCCAGTTGGACTCTTTTGCCAACTCCTCATTCGTGAATCCGCGCCGCTGTTGCCGTTGGCTGAATGCAGTTTCTCAACCACGCTCCACCAGGTGGGTGTTCGCAGAAGCGTTCCTGCCGTCCTCCATCACGAATATTGAGGCATGACATTCCCGCTTCAATGTAGAACTCCCTTTTGATTGCCATCGGTTGAAACTTCATTCTACAACGCACAACGCAGCAGCGGATTGGTGATTATTATCATACACAATCTTTCTTCGTTTGACAAGGGGGACGTTTATCCAGTTTTTTCAAACCGGATACACCCCGTGTTTCCGCTCGGAAAAGACCATATATTTGGACATATACGCGGCAAACCGCCGGATGAGTTCGTCGCGCAAGTCGTTCGGCGCGACAATTCCGTCAACGACCAATTCGGAAGCGAGCCGATAAATATCGATGTCGCGCCGGTATTCCTCGCGTTTTTGTTCGACAAATGCCGCACGCTCTTCTGGAGGCAGCTCGGCAATTTTGTTGGCGTAGACGGCGTTGACGGCCGCTTCCGGCCCCATGACGGCGATTTGCGCGTTCGGAAGCGCCAAGCAGCAATCTGGTTCAAACGCCGGGCCGGCCATGGCATACAACCCGGCGCCGTACGCTTTGCGGACGATGACCGAGATCTTCGGTACGGTGGCTTCCGCCATGGCGGCGATCATTTTCGCCCCATGGCGGATGATGCCGGCCCGCTCGACCTTCGTGCCGATCATAAAGCCAGGGACGTCGGCCAAAAACAGAAGCGGGATATGGAACGCGTCGCAAAGCGTGATGAATTTCGCCGCTTTATCAGCCGAATCGTGGAACAAGACACCGCCTTTGACGCGCGGCTGGTTGGCGATGATGCCGATCGGCTGGCCGGCAAGGCGCGCCAGTCCCGTAATGATTTCTGGCGCAAACAGTTTTTTGATTTCACAAAACGATCCTTCGTCAATGATCCGCTCAATCAAATCATACATGTTGAACGGCGCATTTTGGTTTTCCGGCAAAATGTCCTCGATCGTTTTGTCAAACGATTTCGGCGGCTTCGCCTCGACCACCGGCGGCTTTTCGCTGTAATTGGACGGAAAATACGACAAATAACGGCGTGCATAGGCAATCGCTTCTTCTTCGGTTTTCACGAGCACGTCGCCGCAGCCGGAGACGGTGCAATGCATGCGGGCGCCGCCCATCTCTTCGAGCGTCACTTTTTCCCCAATCACCATTTCCGCCATGCGCGGCGAGCCTAAGTACATCGAGGCATTGCCTTCGACCATGATGACGATATCGCAAAACGCCGGAATATAAGCGCCGCCGGCTGCTGATGGACCAAACAACAGGCACACTTGCGGCACTTTGCCGGACAGCTTCACCTCATTGTAAAAAATGCGCCCTGCCCCGCGCCGGCCGGGAAACATTTCGATTTGGTCCGTAATGCGTGCGCCGGCCGAGTCCACCAAATAAATGATCGGGCAGCGCAGTTTTTCCGCTGTCTCTTGAATGCGGATGATTTTTTCGACGGTGCGCGCTCCCCACGAGCCAGCTTTGACGGTCGAATCGTTCGCCATCACGCAGACGGTGCGGCCATTGATTTTGCCGATGCCGGTCACAACTCCATCAGCCGGCAAATCGCCCGCCAAACAGTTGGCAAACAATCCGTCTTCCACTTCCAAACCGTTATCAAGCAGCAAGTTCAGCCGCTCGCGAACAAACAATTTCCCTTGGGCGGCGTTTTTTTCATGATATTTTGGCGCCCCGCCTTTCTTGATTTCCGCCGCTCTTTTCTCCAGCTCCGCTGCGAGCGTGTCTTGTTGATTGGCTGTTTCCTTCATCTCTTTGTTTCCCCTCCTTGTTTTGATGGATCTTGCTGTTCCATCCCGCTTGTTCGGCTGGAGCAAGGTTGGATGCCGTGTTTTATTTATCGCTGTGAAAAGGCCGATGCGGCGCAAGCGCTCTGTGCGGCTTCCTCCTTCCAAACCGCCCCCTCCTTGTCCAAACGGGCTTACTCGCCTTTGTACACCGGCTTCCGCTTTTCTTTAAACGCCTGCAATCCTTCCAACCGGTCTTTCGTCGGAATGGTCGCCTCATAGGCGAGCTGCTCAATGGCAAGACCGGTCTCCAAATCAACGTTGAATACGCTTTGGATCGCCCGTTTCGCCTGACGGACGGCTATCGGCGCATTGTCAGCGATTTGTTGCGCGAGACAAAGCGCACGCTCCATCAGCTCGGAGCGCGGCACCGCGTATTCGACAAGGCCGATTCGCTCGGCCTCTTTGGCGGTGATGCGCTTTGCGGCAAAAATCAATTCTTTCGCTTTTCCGATGCCGACAAGGCGCGGCAGCCGCTGCGTCCCCCCCGCTCCCGGAATGATGCCAAGCGACGTTTCCGTCAACCCAAGCTGAATATCGTCGGCAGCAAACCGAATGTCGCAAGCCAAGGCAAGCTCCAACCCGCCGCCAAACGCCGAGCCGTTTAAAACGGCGATGACCGGCTGCGGCACTTTCTCGACCTCATTGATCGTTTTGCTGATTAAGGCGACGGCCTGCCGCACTTCCGTTTCATTCATCCCCGCCCGCTCTTTCAAATCAGCGCCGGCGCAAAACACCTTGTCTCCTGCCCCGGTCAACATGACAACGCGCACGTCTTTGCGAAATTTGATCTCCTGAAAGAGCGCGCCAAGCTCGAAAAGAAGCGCTCTTGAAAGCGCATTGGCCGCTTCCGGACGGTTTAATGTCACAATGGCGATGCCGTTTTCTTGTGTTTCAAACGATACAAGTGTGCTCACGTTTTCTCCCCCCTTATGATCAAACCGTTTGCAAATAGCGGCTCGGAAGCGGGCGACCGATTTTATCGCGGATAAACAAAGCCGCTTTCGTCAGCTGCTCGACATCGATGCCGGTTTCAATCCCCATGCCGTGAAGCATATATACTAAATCATCGGTGGCGACGTTTCCCGACGCTCCGGGAGCGTATGGACAGCCGCCGAGGCCGCCGAGCGAGCTGTCAAACGTCGTAATCCCCATTTCCATTGACACTAAAATATTGGCCAGCGCCGTCCCTCTCGTGTCATGGAAATGCATCGCGATCCGATCAGCCGGAAAACGGCGGAGCACGATTGCGAGCACCTCTTCGACTTGCTTGGGCGTCGCGACGCCAATCGTATCGCCAAGCGACAGTTCGTCAACCCCCATCGCCAACAACCGGTCCGCCACCATCAGCACTTGATCGACGGCGACAGGCCCTTCATACGGGCAGCCAAAGACGGTGGAAACGTAGCCGCGCACCGTTTTTCCTGCTTGTTTTGCCGTTTTCACGACCGCTTCCAGCACCGGAAATGTGGCAGCGATCGTTTTGTTAATATTTTTTTGGTTGTGCGTTTCGCTCGCTGACATGAAGACGCCCACTTCATCGACCCCGGCGCCAAGCGCCCGCTCAAGCCCCTTTTCGTTGGGGACGAGCGCCGCATACGTGACGCCGGCTTTTCGGCGAATGCCCGCTGCCACTTCAACGGCGTCCGCAAGCTGCGGAATCCATTTCGGATGGACGAAGGAAGTCACCTCAATGTACGACAGCCCCGTTTCTGACAATAGGTTGATCCAAGCGATTTTATCGGCGGTCGCGATCGGCGTTGCTTCGTTTTGCAGGCCGTCGCGCGGGCCGACTTCTTTGATCGTCACCTTCGCCGGCCATCGGCTCATGCTTTGCTCCCCCTTTTTACTCAATCTCGACAAGCACGTCGCCTTCGTTCACGAAATCTCCTTCCTGCACGTGGATGTGCTTCACGACGCCAGACGTTTCCGCGGCAATCGGAATCTCCATTTTCATCGATTCCAAAATGACGACATCTTGCCCTTCTTCCACACGGTCACCGACGGCGACGACAATTTTCCATACACTTCCTGCCATCGTTGCGGTTATTTGATTCATCGTTTCTTCCCCCATTCATTTCTGCTTCATTTCGTTTTTATTGGTTTCCAATGTTTCGAAAGGAAATCGGTCGTCGTATCCCCCGCTTGAAACGCCGGATGGGACAACACGGCCTCAAGCAGCGGAATGTTCGTTTTAATCCCTTCAACGCGATAGTCTCGAAGCGCTTCGAGCAAGCGTTCAATCGCCGTTTGCCGATCCGGCCCTTTGGCGATCAATTTCGCGATCATCGGATCATAAAATGGCGTGACCGTGATGCCGCTTTGAACCGCCGTTTCATGACGAATCCATTCGCCTTGTGGGGCGGAAAACACCGTAATGCGGCCGGGCGACGGGTAAAACGTGTTCGGATCTTCGGCATAAATGCGCACTTCAATGGCGTGACCGTCGCGGCGAATCTCTTCTTGTTTATAGCGGAGCGGCTCGCCCGCGGCGATGCGCAGCTGCTCTTCGACGATGTCGATGCCGGTGATTTCTTCTGTCACCGGGTGCTCGACTTGCAGCCGAGTGTTCATCTCAAGAAAATAAAAATTTTTCTGTTCATCGACGAGAAATTCAATGGTACCGGCATTTGCATAACCGATGTAACGCGCAGCCCGCACCGCCGCCTCCCCCATCTTCCGCCGCGTCTCTTCATCCAAAAACGGCGACGGCGCCTCTTCGACCACTTTTTGGTGGCGGCGTTGGATCGAACATTCACGCTCCCATAAGTAAACACAGTTGCCATTTTGGTCGGCAAGAAGCTGAATTTCAATATGGCGCGGGCGTTCAATATATTTTTCAATGTACATCGTCCCGTCGCCGAAAAACGAAGCGGCCCGTTTTTGGCTCCCTTCAAACGCTTGGCGCAGCTCAGCTTCATCGCGAGCGATATGCATGCCGATGCCGCCGCCGCCGGCTGACGCCTTCAGCATGACTGGATACCCAATCGAAGCCGCCGCTTTGGCCGCCTCATCGGCGCCATCAAGCGCAAAGGAGACGCCTGGGACGATCGGCACGCCGGCTTGTTCCATCGTCCGCCGCGCTTCGATTTTGCTGCCCATCGCCGCGATGACGTCCGCCTTCGGACCGATGAAGACGATTCCTTCTTCCTCGCAGCGGCGGGCAAACGCTGGATTTTCCGACAACAGCCCGTAGCCGGGATGGATCGCCTCCGCTTTCGCCGTTTTGGCAACCTCTATGATTTTTTCGATATTTAAATAGCTTTCCGCGACGCGCGGCTTGCCAATCAAATACGCCTCATCCGCGAGCGAGACGTGGAGCGAATCCGCATCCGCTTCGGAATAGACGGCGACGGTCCGGATGCCGAGCTTTTGGCACGTGCGGATGATGCGGACGGCGATTTCGCCGCGGTTGGCAATCAATACTTTCGAAAACATCGTCTCACCCTTTCACGAAAACTGAGAATGCCGCCGGGCGGACGAAACCGCCCGGCACGGCGGTTTACGTCGTCAAGCCGAGGCGCTGTTTCGCCATTTCCCGCAGTTTAAATTTTTGGATTTTCCCGGACGCCGTCATCGGGTACGAATCAGTAAACTCAATGTAGCGCGGGATTTTATGACGGGAAATGTGGCCGCGGCAAAACTCGCGAATCTCCTCAGCCGTCGCCGTTTCGCCGTCTTTTAAGATGATCCACGCCATCACTTCTTCCCCGTATACTTCATCCGGCACGCCAACGACTTGGACGTCCAAAATTTTCGGATGTTTGTATAAAAACTCTTCGATTTCACGCGGATAAATGTTTTCGCCGCCGCGGATGATCATATCTTTCAGACGGCCGGTGATGCGGAAGTAACCGTTTTCATCCATCACCGCCAAGTCGCCGGTATGGAGCCAGCCGTCTTCATCGATCGCTTCGCGCGTCGCTTCCGAATTGTTGTAATATCCTTTCATGACATGATAGCCGCGCGTGCACAGCTCCCCTTGCACACCGGGCGGCACTTCCTTGTTCGTTCCCGGCTCGACGATTTTCACCTCGACGCCCGGCAAGGCGCGGCCAACCGTTTCGACACGCAGCTCAAGCGGATCGTCGGTGCGCGTTTGCGTGATGACTGGGGACGCTTCGGTCTGCCCGTAGGCGATGGTAATGTCTTTCATCCCCATTTTCTCGATGACCGCCTTCATCACTTCGACCGGGCAAGGGGAGCCAGCCATAATGCCCGTGCGCAGCGATGACAAATCGTATTTGGCAAAATCCGGGTCGTTGAGCTCGGCGATGAACATCGTCGGCACGCCGTGAAGCGCCGTGCACCGCTCCGCCTCGACCGTCTCCAGCACCCGCTTCGGATGAAACTCCTGCACAGGCACCATCGTCGCCCCGACCGTCACGCATGCAAGCGTGCTCATGACGCAGCCGAAACAATGGAAAAACGGCACCGGAATGCACAATCGATCGCCTTCGCCAAGTCCCATGCATTGCGCCACTTGGTGGGCGTTGTTGACGATGTTGTAATGCGTCAACATCACCCCTTTCGGGAATCCAGTCGTCCCGGACGTGTATTGCATGTTGATCACATCGTGCGGATCAAGGCTTTCCATCTGCGCATCGAGCTCTTCTTCCGTCACGTCATGCGCCATCGCCAAAATGTCGTTCCAAGTGAACATGCCCGGGTACCGTTTGTCGCCAAGAAAGACCACGTTTTTCAGCTTCGGCAGCCGTTTCGATTGCAGCTGTCCGGGCGCTGATGTGCGCAACTCGGGAACGATTTCGTACAAAATATCGATGTATGACGAATCGCGGTATTGCTCGATCAAAAACAGTGTTGTCGAGTCGGACTGCCGAAGCAAATACTCAAGCTCCGCCGCGCGGTAGTTCGTATTGACCGTCACGAGGACGGCTCCCATTTTGCCGGTCGCAAATTGGCAGGCGATCCATTCCGGAACGTTCGTCGCCCAAATGGCGACATGCTCCCCTTTTTCGATGCCAAGCCGCATCAACCCGCGCGCAACGAGGCGGCAATAGTCGTTAAACTGCCGATACGTCAGACGCAAGCCGCGGTCGGCGTACACGACCGCTTCATGATCCGCGTATTGCCTAGCGCGCTCCTCCAATAACTTCCCGATCGTCACCGTCAGCATCGACCGTCTCCTCCCCTTTGTCCGAATTCATTGTTATGGATATGCAGGCATTTCCGCTTTTAGCATCCCAGTTGGCGGGCGATGACGAGACGCTGGATTTCCGATGTGCCTTCGCCGATTTCCATGAGCTTGACGTCGCGCAAGTGGCGTTCGACTCCGTATTCTTTCATATAGCCGTAGCCGCCATGGATTTGGATCGCCTGGTTGCAGACGCGAAACCCCATTTCCGAGGCGAACAGCTTGGCGAACGATGCTTCTTTTGTAAACGGTTTCCCTTGATCCTTCAGCCAGGCTGCTTTGTACACCATGTTGCGGGCAAGCTCAATTTCCATCGCCATATCAGCCAGTTTAAATTGAATGGCTTGAAACTTGGAAATCGACTGACCGAACTGGACGCGCTCTTTTGCGTATTGAAGCGCTTTCTCAAACGCCGCTTGCGCAATGCCGACCGCCAGCGCGGCGATCGAGATGCGCCCGCCATCAAGCGTGTACAAAAACTGTTTAAACCCTTTTTGCGGGTCGCCTAAGACGTTTTCTTTCGGCACGCGGACGTTCTCAAAGACAAGCTCGCACGTATTGGACGCGCGCACGCCCATTTTGTCGTAATTCGAACGAATCGTAAATCCTGGGGAGTCGGTTGGCACGATGAGAGCGGTGATGATGTTTTTGCCGCGCGCATCTTTGCCCGTCACAGCTGTGACAATGACTTGCCGCGCGTATTGGGCGTTTGTGATCCAACATTTTTCGCCGTTGATGACATACTCATCGCCGTCCAGCACCGCGGTCGTGCGCGTGCCGCCGGCGTCCGATCCGGCGTTCGGCTCCGTGAGCCCAAAAGCGCCAAGCGTCTCGCCTTTGGCCATCGGCACAAGCCATTTTTGCTTCTGTTCTTCCGTCCCGAAGTAGTAAATCGGGCTCGCTCCGAGCGACACAGCGGCCGCATAGCTCAACCCGGTGCCGCCGCAGGCGCGGCCGATTTCCTCAACGGCGATGGCGTACGAAATCGTATCGCCTCCAGCGCCGCCGTATTCTTCCGGAAACGGCAAACCCAATAGCCCCAACTCGCCCATTTTGCGGAAGACATCCAGCGGAAAATGCGCCTCTTCATCCCATTTCGCCGCGTATGGGGCAATTTCCTTCTCAGCAAAGTCGCGAACCATTTCTTTAATCATTTGTTGTTCTTTCGTCAATGAAAAATCCATGTTCTCCCTCTCCCCCATAGAAAATGTTCTATCATTTGAACCGACTAGTCGGTTTCAGTAAGGAAACGAGTGTAAACGGTTTTGATTTTTTGAAGCGTTTCCGAAACCGACTAGTTGGTCTGTATACGATCAACAACTTATTCGGCGGCCGGCCGCCATAAAAACGGGGCTGCCGCCGGACTGGCCGGGTTGCGAAGCACCGCATGCAAAATGAAATCGGCAAAATACGCCGCGATCTCCTCAATGGACAGCGGACCGTCCGGATTGTACCATTTGTATGTCCAGTTGACCATGCCGATAATGGACATGCCAGTAATCTCCACCGACAGCTCCGGACGAAATTCCCCGGCTTCAATCCCCTCGCGAATGACTCGAAAAATGATTTGCTTGAACTCTTCGCGCTTTTCATTGATCGGTTCAGCGTATTCCGGTTTTAAGTACGTGCTTTCCTGGTAAAACACGGTGATGTGTGGTTTATATAAATGAAACACTTTGACAAACGACTGCACGATGGCGTACAAGCGCTCGGTCGGCGTCGAACAGCTTTCATACGCTTCCTGCGCCTTCGTCAGCGCATACGTGATAAAGACGTCATGGATATGATACAAAAGCTCATCTTTGGATTTAAAATTATGGTAAAAACCGCCTTTGGATGTGTCGCTTTCGGCAACGATGCGGTCGACCGTCACGCCATGGTAGCCATATTTCTCAAACAAATGAAGAGCGGTGTCGATAATGCGGTCTCGAAGCGGTTTCTCTGCCATAACAGTCTCCTTCGCCTGAACTGTAAAACATTTCGAAAAAAGCAAAATCTTCTTCTTGTTTATTAAGATACTCGACAGTTGCAGCCATTGTCAACAAAAATCGTTCCGGCGCCCGAAAAATGGAGGCGTCTTTCGCCGCACATCGTCCGATCGGCTGCGCGAGCCCTATCCCCTAGCCGCACGAACTGAAACAAAACAGATGACCTATACATAACCACGGCCGTTTTTCCAAAAGATAAAAACCGGAGGTGGCTTCCATTGGAACCGATGCTATGCCCAAACTGCAAAACGAACCGGACGCGGTTTCATCTCATTGAGCAGCACCCGCGTGCGGTCAAGCTCGATCCGCACACCGGCGACATCGAGCACGAATACACAAACGAAGCGCTCGAACCGTTCCATCTCCCATACCGCGGCCCGAGCTACCGCGTCCAATGCGGCGTCTGCGGGCTGATCGAAGATGCGGACATGTTCATTCAGCGCGCTAAATCGTCTCCATTGAGGTGATTCGATATGGCGAACAAAAAACAAACACCTTCTTCCATCGTAGACCAAAAACAGCTCGTCAACGACAAGGCAAAAGCGATGCAAGAGCGCGGCGGCGAGCACATTCGCCGCGTCACGCCCAACGGCGCAGACGGACAATAACCGCCAGCCTGCTTTTGTACACAAGCAAGCTGGCGGGACTTCCGCCCTTCTAACGGTACATCGCCCACAATCCGATATCGCGAAAACCAAGGCGATGGTAAATGCGGCCGGCGTCTGGATTGTCGTAAAACAAGCACGGCATCTTCCCTTCAGCGAGCAAATCGCAAACGAGCTTCGCCACGATGGCGCTCGCATACCCTTTCCCTCGATGCTCCTGATCCGTGCAGACGCCGACGATCATCGCCGACAATGAGTTTTCCGCTGACGTCGATGCGGCGGCCACCATTCGGCCGTCTTGTTCAATGTAGTACCCTGAATCCGTGACAAAACATCTTTACAATGGTCGCAAACCGTTGATACGATAAGGGAAAACGACGTTGACGATTCTTCATCAAGTAGGTGATATGATGAAAGATTTCCCGATTCGGTTTGTATTGA